>JAHELS010000026.1:0-1858 GCA_024644085.1 Rhodopirellula sp. | reverse complement strand
CAGTTCGAGAGACTCAGTTCGAGAGACTCAGTTCGAGAGACTCAGTTCGAGAGACTCAGGACGTTGATCACAACGCCAGTCGAATCCAACAGCTCTTTGGAGTGTTTTGAAATGCGGCTGACCTCGTGACAGGCGAATTCACCAAGCTCGTCGAACCCGCGACTCTTTACGAGTTCCTCAATCATCCGGTCACTTAACGGATTCAAGATACCCAGCGTTTGCAATTGTGGCAGCAATCCCGAATGCGCGAGCAGAGGAATTTGCCGGAGCGTCAAGGTGGTATGCAGCGAGTTCAACCGGGGCAGATCCAATTGCAGTAGCCGGCTGAGATCGAAGTCGGCACGCACTTGCAGTAATTCGAGCCTTGGCATCGATTCGACCAGGTCGGCGATGAAGGCTGTGTTTTGAATCTCGCTGGGGCCCGACGCGAATTCGGCCGGCAGGACTCCGATCCGGAACTCGCGCATGTTGGAAAAGTCGGCACCGACGAGAGTCTCGAGACCGTAGTCACGATTCGCTTCGAATCTTCGGCCATCAATGACGATCGATTCACGAAGGACTTCGGTGCTGTAGATCGAGAGTTCTCGCAGCAGACGGCAATAGGGTGAACGTCTCAGTTCGTGCGCGAATTTCAAGCTCAGCACGTAACACGAGATCGATGAAAGTTGCCCGCGATAGAAGTCGTACGGATACGACGAGATTCCGTAGTCCATCAACCACGGCGCCAGATTACCCAGCCATCGACGGGCATGTTTTTGTCTCAATCGTTTCGCCGCATTCTCGACCTTCGGGCGTCGGAACAGTGCGAGCGAAGGATCTTCGAGGTTCAATTGCAGTTGCGAGAACTCGCCCCTTGGATCCCCACTTTCGACCAACCAGTCAGCGTAGATGGCGTAGCCGGCAACTTCGTCGGGATCATCGAGAATGGCTTGAAGGAACGGTTCGTGATCGTGCAGTCTTTGCCAAACCTCATCCGCGGTGACGATTTTCTTCTTGGGGAGTTTGCGTTCTTCGTAGCCTGCTTTCGTTTTCTGCTCGATACGTTTGACGTACTCGCGCTTGGCCGAATCAGTCGATGGGAATTCGACTTGTCGAGTCTGGCCCTGGCTGCCGATTTTCCCGTAGCGTGTGATCAGCACATCGCCATCGAGGGCGATCGTCCAGAACTTGTAGGATCGATCGTCCGAATACTCAAAACGTCGCGGCGGGATCGTGTCGGCTAATTCCGTCGCTTGATCACTCACCGCTTGTTCCCCCCCTGAGGATGCAGACTCTCGGGTCGCGACGATATTGTCGCTCGACAAATGCGCATGTCGAGACTCGAGCCGAAAATACTTCGCGCGGCGGTGAATTTTCTTCGATCCCGAGGGACCCTCTGAGGCGGCGTGCTCGCACTGCACGATTATCTTGTACGGACGAACCGACCGGAGGCTCGGTCCGTAACGGTTCCTTGCGGTTGGCCCCGGCATCCGGGTATCGGATAGGCCCGGAACTCGGTTAACATTCGCGCTCGATGGCGTGGTACTCGGCCTCCATTTCAGCTGCCGATTCTTGAAAGATTCGATACCCCCTTCCCAGGCGAAGTGCATTTGGCCGACCTCTCGCAATGGATCGTTTGGTTGCTGGCGGTAACGATCGCACCGCCGCTGGTCGTATCTGCGCTTTCCCTTTATCCGGTCCGCCACTACGCGAGACGGCTGGGGTTGCTCGATCGGCCGGGCGGACACAGTACTCACGCCAACGCGACGCCGCTCGGAGGTGGCATCGGCATTTGGCTTGGGATCATCGTGACCTTTGCGATGGGGACTGTCGCGGTGATGATTGCCCGGCAATCATCCTCGCTGCAAGCGCGATTGCC
>JAHELS010000172.1 GCA_024644085.1 Rhodopirellula sp. | reverse complement strand
TGCCGACCGCAGCAATCCGGCACCCTCCGTGCCTCGCCAACCTTTTCCCCCGCTCACTGCGGCTGCCCAGAACCAGTTGCAGCAACTGCTGAAGAATTGGGAGGCTCAAAGTCGCGGCACCAAAACACTTGAATGCAAGTTCAAGCGTTGGCATTTCGATATGTTCGCGGCGCCTGCGGGAGTCCATGCATCGAGGGCCGATGGAGTGATCAAGTACGCGGCGCCCGACAAAGGGCTTTTCCGGGTCGATCGCCTTGTCTCTTTCATCGGAATGAAACAAGACAAACCGGAGTACAAACAATTGCCCGGTCAATACGGCGAGCATTGGGTTTGTAACGGTACGCAATTGATCGAATTCGATCGCAGCCAGCAACAATGCCGAATCCAGGATTTGCCTCCCGAGATCCAGGGCGAAAAGATTTTCAACAGCCCGCTGCCGTTCGTTTTCAACTTGGACGCACAACAGATTCAGCAACGCTACTGGGTCCGCCAGGTCAACGCACCCAAGCCGGATATCGTTCTTGTCGAGGCATGGCCGAAACGCCAGCAGGCACGAGCGCAATACAAGCTCGTGCAGATTGCCCTCGACGCCAAGACGTTCGTTCCCAAGGCGTTGATCATGTACGCGCCCAATTTTGACGCCAAAACGGCGCCCAAGTGGGATCATTACGAATTCACCGATGTCAAACGCAACGCGATCGGCGCGGGCTTCCAGCAGTTCCTCGGCAACTTCATTCCCAACAAGCCTCCGGCCGATTGGAAGATCATCCGGGAAAAGTACACGCCCGATGAACCTCCCGCGGCCCAGCAGGCGGCTGCCGGAGGTCAGATCAAGGGCTAGCCCGTTTCGCGCTCTGGCGGACAACACTGGCGGTGGTCAAAATAGGCAGTTTGCAGTAGATTTCCTTGGGGAATCGATCCGTTCTGACTGCCTGCCACTTCGCGTGGCGCCCGGGTGATAAAGCCAATGCCGACGTACGACTATCAATGCGACGCCTGTGGACATGAACTGGAAATTTTCCAGGGCATCAACGATCCGGTGAAGAAAAAGTGTCCGGAGTGCGGGAAGAACAAGCTGAAGCGCCAATTCGGTACCGGCGCCGCGATCGTGTTCAAAGGAAGCGGCTTTTACCAAACCGATTACCGCAGCGAAGGCTACAAGAAGGCCGCAGCGGCCGATTCCAAATCGCAGACCGACAAAGGCAGTGAATCGAAGTCGAGTGACGTAAAGGGCGAAAAGAAAAAATCGCCAGCCAAGAAGTCCGGCGGGGACGGCGGCGCATCGAAAGGGAGTGATAAGAAGTAGCCAGCATGCCGCACATTCGCTCGACCCTCTTGATCGATTCGCAACGCAGTGGGTTGTTGGTCATCGATTTCCAGGCCCGGCTTTGTGAATTGATTGCCGAAGCTGGTGCCGTTGAGAAACAGATCCGACGCCTATGCCAGGCGGCCGATTTGTTGAATGTTCCAGCGGCTGCCACAGTCCAGTACCCCAAGGGTCTTGGTCCGCTTGTCGAATCATTGCAAGATCGTTTCGGGTCGCCGGAGGAGAAGTCGGCGTTCTCGGCTGCGGTGTGTCGTGAGGCGCTCGATGCGTGGACAGGCCAGGGCCGCGATCAAATTGTAGTTGTTGGAATCGAAACCCACGTCTGCGTCCAGCAAACTGTGCTCGACTTGTTGGCCGAAGGATTGCGCGTGTTCGTCGTTGCCGACGCTGTTTGTGCTCGCGGCACTGGGGATCATGACGTAGCCTTGGATCGCATGCGCGACAGCGGCGCAACGATCACGACGGCGGAATCAGTGATGTTCGAGTGGCTTGGTACGTCGGACCGCCCGGAATTCAAAGACGTTAGCAAGATTATCAAGTCTTAACAGGCGAAAGTCGATCGCTATGTCAAAGTCGCCGCACCTGCACGCCCTGGGGACGATGACCATCTTTTATGTTCCCTCGCATAAACTTGATGACCCGCGTTTCTATCAGGGTAGTGAAACGGCTCGTTCGGCGATTCACCAGTTCCTGATGCATCGATACCGTGCTTATACGCAGACGCCGACCCCGGTCAAAGGCTTCTGGGTCGACCAATCGAGTGGTCTCGTGCACGACGTGATGGAGCGATTTGAAGTTTCCTTCAATGCGGAAAATGAATTTGAGGGTCTGATAGGTTTTCTCGTCGAGTTGTGTGACCGCCTGCAGGAGGACGCAATCTACGTGACCCGGGGTGATCGCAGCTTTCTTGTCACGCGCGAGCCGTAGCCGCACCGCGCCGTTTCACACGCACGGGTTGCTGGATGTACCGATGAAGAAATCGGTAGTGATTCTGCCGAACATTGGGCCGCACTACCGGGCTGGCCGCGGATTACTCCTAGCGATCGTGCCGCGTGCGATAGCCAGGCACGTTCCGTTCGCCCTGGACGACGTCCCGAGCCGATCCTCCTCTGGCATGCATTGTCGAAAATGACTCCGGAGTTTGATTCGTGCGGCTTCCCTCACAACCGTTCCAGGCGGATTCGATCGAGTATCGAGCCGGCGGCCGCTGCGCAAAAGCGCGGCGTGGAATCGTCGCTGGAATCCTGGTTTCGGTTGCATCTCTGTGGTTTTCGCCCCCTGCCGCACATGCCGACGGCGTGCGGTACTTGAACAGCAACCGTGATGCGTTCCAGGCGCGCGTGGACTTGATCGAGCAAGCGACGACCCAAATCAGTCTGGCCTACTACGCTGTCGATACTGACGAGGTACCGACAGCACTGATCGAACTGCTGCGCCAAGCGTCGCTTCGAGGTGTTGATGTCCGCATTCTGGTCGACGGGTTAATTTCTCAACTGCCCTCGAATTTTGAACGCTACTTGCGAGACGCCGGGATTCGGATGCGGGTCTACCACCGACCCCACGAGGGCAATCCCAGGTGGCTCAATAAACGGCTGCACAACAAAATGTTGATGGTCGACTGCCAACACCTGATCATTGGTAGCCGAAATCTAGAGGACCAGCATTTCGGGGTCGTCGAAGATTGTGACGATAGCTTTGTCGATTGCGACGCCTACCTGTGCGGCCACATCGCGTGCCAGGCCCAGGCGTATTTTGATCGAATTTGGTCATCCCAAGATGTTCAATCCGCGCCGGACCGGGATTCACTCGGACTCGATATCTTGAATTATCGTCCTATCGGGCGGACGCCCTGGTCCGAAGAGTGGCGCGACGCCAGGGGCCCCATCGAATATCAGCAACTGTTGGACCAATCGATCAGCCGCGCCGCGTGCAGGTTGAATGCTGAATTCCAGACAGGCAGGGATTGGTCCAGCGAAACCGTCCCCATTGAAAACGTGAGGTTGCTGCACGATTGCCGTACCGACAAGTCGTGTCAGCACATGCAGCGCCAGATCATCGAGTTGATGGATTCAGCGCGCTGCAGTCTTGTCATTGAATCGCCTTATCCGGCCTTTACCGATGCAATTCGAGACGCAATCCTTTCGGCGTTGGATCGCGGTGTCCACGTCACGATGCTTACCAACTCCCTGAAGTCGACCGATCAATTAGGTGTTTACGCCGCTTACCAAAACAACAAACGCCGCCTGTTGCGTCGAGGCGTCGAGTTGTACGAATACAAGGGACCCGGAACGCTGCATACTAAAGCGATGGTGGTCGATAACCATGTCACGATGATCGGCAGCTACAACTTTGATGCGCGATCCGATCGGCACAACCTCGAAATCGCCGTTGCTATCTGTGGGCGAGAGTCCGCAGAGGCATTGCGGCATTTAATCTCTTGTCGTATTAAACGCTCCGAGCAGATCTCGCGGCGATTGCTGTTGCTCGAAACCAGCGGCGGCGAAAACCTGTTTCGCCGCAGTCGGATGATGCTCAAGCGTGGCTGCGTGGAACTCTACCGCGGCTTTCTCTAGGACTCGCCAATCGCAAGGGTCGCGGATTGGATCGTCTCGAGAGCCATCGGTGCACAACATCCCGCCGAGAACGCCGGTGACGATTCGACTCCCACGTGTCCCGCAACGCTACGCCAAAAGTATCGGTCGAGGTCTTTGAGCTTCGGATTGAACTGGTCACGCTTCCAATGGTTGAAAGCACAACAGGGCGGCCAATTCATGTGATGGACGCGGTACAGCGCGACAATCAACCCAGTGCGATCGCTGCCCAGAGTGCAATGAAAATAGACTGGGCCGCAAGGCTGTCTTACAATTCGGTCCATTAATCTCGCGGTCGTGTCATTGCAGGTTGGATAGAACCCGATTGCCAACCGCTCGTAAAACATGCCACGCGCCTCGATCCGCCGCTGCTCAATCTTGCCCGACAACCGTCTGAACGAGCGCATGTCGATAATGTGCCGGACACCGCAGGCTTGTAGTTTTGCGTAATCAGCATCGGTTTTCGGGAACGCACCGTAGTAGATACCCGTGTTAAGCTGCTTGACTTCGATGTCAGCAAAAACGGCGGCCGGACCCCAGATCCACGCGAACAACGTGACCGACACCACGGTGATGACTCGTGCCCCAACGCGCGACCCCTCAAGGCGATCGCCCCGAAAAACTCGATTCATTCGCTTCATCCGGTTGCAGCTCTGTGATGTAATCTTCGTTGGAATCAAGTCAATTATTGCACCCTTATTGTAGTCGGGCTTTGCGGAACACGGGAAAACAGGACGCTTGCTCGGTCGTTTGGCTGTTGTCATGTTGAAATTGGTGTGAGCGAGACGCACGAAAGCTACTTACGTGAGGGCGAAATATCGCAAGAATGGTTGAGGGCCCCAGAGAGGGCTAGCGAACCAACGCGGTCGGAGAAGCCGGGATGAATCAAACGACCAATCGAGACAATCGATCGCCAAATCATGGAGTATCAGGCCAGCGGCTGCTCCGCTCGCTACGCGGTCGCTCCAAAATCGGCGGAATCGTGATCGTTGTTTTGATCGCCGCCTATTCGTTTGCTGCCCCGAGGGTGAACGAGCGGTTCGACTGGAATTTGCCTCAGATCCGAACGGATGCCCAGGGTAACGTCCAACTCGCGGAGTCGAACGAGACATCGACAACCGGGTCTCCAAGAGGCGCGACCGAATCAGATCCCATGCGCGAGGTGGGTACGCGGACCAGCAGGGATGGGGAGGAGAATGAGCCGGAGTTGTCGAGCCGGGCGGATGCCGAGAGCACTGCCCGAGAAGCCGACAGCGAGTCCGGTGAGGAATTGCTTTACGGCATGCTTCGCGAAGTTTCGCGCGACCGATACCTTTCGCCCGCCGGTTTGATGTATGGCCCCGGCAGCGCCGAAGGGCATCGGCTCGAACACCTTCGCCGCCACACTAAAGACGATCCCAACCGCCCTGGAAGCCATGGCGTTTTTGACGGTGAAATGGAGGGTGCGTTGAAGACCATCGATCGGGCATACGATCGCGCCAAGAATGGCCAACGAACCACCACGAAGATTGACGACGGACGTACCATCCACACGGTCGACATGGGCGGCCGTGTCGGTTACGTCGGCGGCCGTGAAGGTCGCAATCGACGCAATCCCATGGCGCGACGCGTTCGCATTGTCCTCGAGGACAACCGTTTGATCACCGCTTATCCGTTGTGACGTCCCGTTGTTCGGTCGCTTAGCGCTTTAGTACTAAGCACAATCATCTTTTTGGAGCCCGATTCGCGTGAGCCCTCTACATTCCATTGACTTCTGCCCGATATGCGGGGGCGGACTTTGCGGCATTCGAATTTGTGGAGTAGACGAGGAAGGTGCTTCGGATCGGTTCGCCCGCACCGGTTCCGATGCGCCGCACGGGATGGTCGTTTGCGATGAATGCGACGCAATCTGGCTCGAACCCGATTTGACGACCGCGCACCAGTATCCGGACGTCGAGGATGCTCGTTGTCCAATCTGCGGCCTGTCGCTTTGGGGCAACAATAGCCGATGGGCGACCTCGGAGGACGTCGCCGCGCTGGGATGGGAATTCGCCGTCAATCCGGATCTGGACGCCGCGTCGGACGAAGAGATTGCTTGAGAAACGACCTCGTAGCAAACCCCGTTGTGACTTTTAGCGATAGACGTCGATCGCACGCACGATGGCTCGATCCCCTTTGTAAATCACTTCGTCTCCCGGTTTCAAACGGCGTAGTTTCTTCCAACCTCCGTTGATCGGCCAAAGGTCACGCGGTCGGTCATGCCAGGCGATTACAAATCGATTGTTGTTCAAACAGATCAAAAGTGCGTCGCAAGGGTCCAGCGGCAAATCGTCGTTTCCCTCGGCGACCATGGGATCCATCATTGAGTGGTTTATCATGGCGGTATGATCTTGCCTCCCAGTGACACGTTTGGTCACCCACCGTCAAGAGCTCAATCGTGCTAACACGCCTATCCATTCCATCTTCCGTCGATGCAGAACCGATCGCCGCTGAGGTCGCCGCGCGGATCGATGGGGACCTGAAGCGCATCGAAGAATTCCAGGACCGCTGGGAACGCCCGAAGATCGAGCAGTTTGTTGCTGCCGACTACCGACTTGTTTTCCAAACGCTTGTCTGGATGATCCGTACTCAAATGATGATCGGCCGCCGTTTTTTAGAGTGGGGATGCGGATTCGCGGTTGTCAGCGCGATGGCGTCCCGGCTTGGATTTGATGCGATCGGCATCGAGGCTGTCGATGACCTGTTCCGCGAAGGTTGCAAGACGATTGACGCCTGGAACGAACGTCTCGAATTGGTGCATGGCAACTTCCTTCCACCCGGGTCGGAATCATTGGCGCTTGACCCGTCGTTGCCGAGTTTGGGACACGAGGCAACATGTGCGTATGACGTTATCGGTCTCGATCTGGATGATTTCGCGGTTGTGTACGCGTATCCATGGCCGGGCGAGGATGATTTTCACGAAGACGTGTTTGACCGGTACGCAACGCGCGGTGCCTTGTTGATGTTGTTTTGCGGTCCGAACGATATTCGACTCATGCGAAAGACTTCCTGACACGCCAACTCTGCGCGTCGCGATTGTCGCGGGACCGAATCTCCGCCCGCTCGGTACACGTCGCTAGACGTCCACCTCGAAAATCGCCTCGATTTCGACGGCGATACAGCCAGGCAACGAATTGGTGCCGAGCGCGCTGCGCGCGGCCACACCGGCATCCTCGCCGAAAATATCGCGAAACAATTCGCTGCATCCATTGATCACGGCTGGTTGCTGGTCGAACCCATCGGTGCCCCGAACCAAACCGAGCAACTTCACCAGTCGACGGACTTTGTCGAGACTGCCGAGACTCGACTGCAGCGTGGAAAGTATTCCAAGCCCGGTAATGCGTGACGCTTCGTAACCGGCCTCGACGTCCATGTCCAACCCAAGCCGTCCGGTGATCAGTTTTCCATTGGGCTGCAGCGGGCCATGGCCGGACAAATAGGCCATATTCCCTGCGATCACGATCGGCTTGTAAACACCCATCGGTTTTGGTGCCGGCGGCAACTCAATACCGAACTGTGCCAATTGTGCCTCAGCGCTCATTTTTTTCTCCGTAAGGTCAGGTGTGGTAAACCGAAAAGATGGTGGATTGTGTCAGAGCGACAAGGGTACCACTTGTTTCGCCCCATGTGCATTTTGCCACTGACGGATCAACTCAGCGACGTCCTCCAACGCATCGACAAGCCGTGGACCGGGACGATTGAAGTACGACGAGCCGTCAAACGCCCGTAGCCAGCCCGTCTTGACGCAGCGGAGCCCAAGCCACTGTGCCGATTGCTCGATCGCACGCAATTCACGCTGCGTTTGCTGGAGATTCATCCCGCAACAAGCAACCAACAGCATGTCGGGATCGGCGGCCGCCAATTCATCGAGCGTTATTTCTCGTGATGGATGTCCCACATCTCCAATCGGATCGTCGCCACCGGCCCATTGAATCAATTGCGGCGTCCAATGCCCAGCGCAAAATAATGGCGTGATCCATTCCAGCAGAGTGACAACCGGGCGCCCGGTGGTGGTCTCAGCGGCCCGCTGCCTGGTTTGCACGATGCGACTTTCGAGAGAATTCAACGCCAACTCACTTTCCCGCCGCGCACCCGCAGCCTCGGCGATTCGCTTTGCGTCGTCGATCACCTGGTCGAAGGTTTCGCCGCGAAGATCGAGCACATTGCAGGGGTGATTCAGCCCGGCCACGGTTTCGAGGACAACACGTTCGGAAACGGCGCACACATTGCAAAGTGATTGTGTGAGAATTAAATCCGGCTCGAGAGATCGCAGAGTTTCGGAATCGAGGTCGAAGAGCGGCGTCCTGGAATCGCTGAGGCTGCGCACGATGGCGTCAATTTCGCGCCCGGCAGCGGCGGGGTCAATTGGCGATCGAGTCACGCGCGGCAGCTTTGTGACCTCGAGGGGATAGTCACACTCGTGCGAGACGCCGACGAGCCGATCCTGCAATCCGAGTTCGCAGACCCACTCAGTCGCCCCCGGCAGAAGCGAGACAATGCGTTTGGCATCGCCACTCACGTCGGAGATCCGTAAACCGAGTCCGGATCCACCAATCGCTGATCGGTGATGGTGACCGATTGGTCAGATTCGACGCGGCGAAAGAAACAGCTCTCGTAACCTTCGTGGCACGCTGCACCGATCTGCTCGACCTGAAGCAGGATCGCATCGGCGTCACAATCGACACGGATTTCGGTGACTTTCTGACGATGTCCGCTGGTTTCACCTTTGCGCCACAACGTGCCACGACTGCGGCTGAAATAGACAGCGTGGCCGCTTGAAAGGGTTTCCGCGAACGCGCGGGCATCCATCCACGCGACCATCAAGACGCGTCCCGACTTGGCGTCTTGCGCGATTGCGGGCAACAACCCGCCCGTTCCCTCACAGCTTTGCCCCTTTTCGAAATTGGGAATTTGATTCACTCGCGTTACACCCTCAGGCTTGAACCGGAAACATCCGAAGTGAACGTTACCGTCAGAATTGTTGCACATCAGCCAACAAGGACAAACCGATCGATCAACTTTGCGAACCGTGGCCGGGCCTTGCCGTCATGCCGCAATTATAGGTGCATTCGTCAGCGGCGGAACGACAGGAAAATCGTGATCTTGCCGCGGAACACGATATTGATGCAGCGGAATCAAGTGGTGCGACGTCCGGACCGATTGAACGAGTAACCCAAGTTACGAAATCAGTTGCTCGGCGTCCCTCCCAAGACGCTCCGCATATCGGAGAACCTGTCGATGCCCTTCCCCGCCACTCGCATGTCCGTTGTTCTTCCCGTTCGCGATGGCGAACATCGAATCGTGCGCCGCGTTGAACGAGTGCTCGATGCCTTGGCGGACATGACCAGCGGGCAATCGGAAGTCGTGGTTGTCGACGATGGCAGCAAGGATACGACCCTCGAAGTGTTGCACGAGTTAAAATCGAGATACCCCCAGGTTCGCGTCGTGCGTCACAGCCGACCACGCGGTTTGGAGGCGGCAGGGCAAACCGGACTGGAACGATCCACCGGCGAGCTGGTTTTTATCCAGGAGACTGATTCCGAGGTTCGTATCGAAGACATGCGGCGGCTGTTGCGGATGAGCGAAGATACGTCGGTCGTTGCGGCACGTGCCGAGAGCACTCCGAAACCACTGTCCGATGCACTGCTAAGAAGACTCAGTGCCTGGGGAACGAAGGTCAGCGAAAAAGCAGATCAAATCGACCAGATTACCAAGTCGAGCCTGCAAATGATCCGACGTGACCACCTGCAGACACTCGTTGGCCCGAGAGGAAACAGCTATCGTCTTCAAGGCGAGACAATGCTTTCCACCTCGATGGAACCGGTTGGCGATCCTGAAGGCGAATGAGCGATTGGGATCCCGCTACTCGCGAAACAGTTCCAATAATTCCGCTGACCACTCGTCCCAGCCTTCCGCGGCATTCTCATAGTTGACGCGCATCCACCGAACCGATTCATCGGGCAAAACACGGGGTGGAAACTTAGATTGTCGGCTGATCGGTAACTGACTGCTGTCGCCCATCGCCAAACGGTCTTCCGTCTCCGGTTGAACCAGGTAATCGGCCAGCCGCCCGGCGGCCACACCGTGGGGCGCATTCTTGATCACGGCAATGGTATTGGGAATTCGCAATGTGCCAGGTTGATCGGGGGCCTGGTCGGGAAACACGATTGCCACAGGCAACCCGGCATCTTTCTCGACAATCGCATCATCCGTATCGGTCAATCCCCATTTGATGCCGCCGGAGGAGACTGCCAGCGCTACCTGCTTGTTGCCCGACAGGATCACCGCGTTATCACGAATCTTTTTCAATTGATCGATCGTCGCTTCGCGTCCCAGCGATTCACGTAACACGGCAAAATGCGTCGCGGTCGTGCCGAACAACGGTCTCGCCATCGCACACTGATTCGCCCACTTGGGATCGGCGAGCTCGGAAACCGATTTCGGATAGTCGTCCGGGTCTTGAAGCAAATCTGTGTTAACAATCAACACGCGCGCGCGGGCCGCGAATCCGCACCAGGTTCCGTCGCTGGCGATCATGTCGGCGGGATATCCCTGTTCGACGTTCCAAGTGCGTGGCTCGAGCAAGCCCATTTTTTGCAGCCGCACCGTATGCATGATCTCGTTGTTCCAAAACAAATCGCATGATGGCGAGTCTTTTTCGGCGATGATCAAATTGACCAACCCAACCGTTTTCGTTGACTCAACGTCGTATTTCGCGATCACGCCCGTTTCATGTTCGGTTGATCGCTCAAAGGCATCGAGAATCGGAAACGCAAATTCCTGGTCCAGGGCACAGTAGACGACCACGTCACTTTCAGCGCGTTTGACGCAGCCCAAGAGAAACAGCGTCGGATTCGCAAGCAAAAACCAGAGACAAAGCCTCGCCATGCTGTCTTGCAGCCGGCTCGATGTAGAATGGGACGATGTTTCAATCACGGAATCTCTTCTGGTTAGGATGCGTCGTGGTGGCGGTCGGCCAAGCTCCATCAAGTGCGTTGGCCGATCAACTATTGCGTCGCGAAGGTCGCTTCATCCGATTGACCACCGATGTGAACTCCGTTGCGGAAGCGGAAACGCTGGTCGAATCCTTTGACGCGGCCGTCCCGCAATGGGTCGATTTCTGGGGTATTCCCGAGGACGACCTCGCGAATTGGAAAGTCGATGCGTTCGTGATGCGCGACAAGTCGGAGTTTGATCGCCAGGGCTTGATTCCGCGTCGCGTCCCTGACTTTCCATTTGGCTACGCCCTCGGAAACCGTGTTTGGGTACTCGCACAACAAAGTGAGTATTACACAAGACACTTGTTGTTGCACGAAGGCGTCCATTCTCTGGCCTTTTTTCACTTCGGCGGTGCCGGTCCTACATGGTTCCGTGAGGGAACGGCCGAGTTATTGGCCACGCATCATGCGGCGGGCGCCGAAATTGAGATCAACAAGATTCCCGACGACCGTGACGATGTCCCCTACTGGGGCCGATTCAAGTTGATGCAGCAGCTTCGAACATCGTCCGACATTCCGACGCTTGATACCGTGATGCGCTATCGCCCCGATCTCAAAGGTGATGTCGAATCGTATGGATGGAGCTGGGCGGCCGTGATGATCTTTGACGCCTACCCCGAATACCGTGACGAACTCCTGGCCGCCGCCCGTCTCGGCCGGGATGACGGACCAGGCTTCAATCAACAATTGCGACAACGTCTGCAGAATCAGTGGCCCGGCCTCTCCGCCCGTTGGAAGCTGATGTGCAACGATCTCGATTATGGATTCGATTGGTCGCGCGAGCGGGTCGAGCTGTCGCCGCGGAATCCGCGCTGGAACGGCAAGCCGATTGAATTAGCGATCGCGCCCGATCGAGGCTGGCAATCGACCGGCGTCAGGATCCCCGGAGGAGTCAAGGTCCGATTGATTCCATCCGGCCAAGTCACGCTGGCAGACGATCCGAAACCGTGGAGGAGCGAACCGCCGGGAATCACCTTTCGTTACTATCGCGGACGACCGATCGGTCAATTGCTCGCCTGTGTGCTTCCCAACGCGGCGGGCACTGCATCGACGTCGCTCCATCCGCTGCGTGTCATTCCCGTGGTGAAAGAAACCGTCATCGATGTCCCAAAGTACAGTTGGCTTGTGCTGAGGGTGAACGATGCCGTCAGCGAATTGGGTGACAACAAGGGTGAGTATCGTTTGCAGGTCACGGTGGTCCGTTGATTGGAGCCCCAACAGCCAAAAGAATGCCCATGAATGACGAGTTGACCACGGTAAACGAGCTTCGCAACCTCCTTCGAAGGTTTGTTGACGAACGCGACTGGCAACCTTTTCACAATCCGAAAAATCTGGCGATGTCCTTGTCGATCGAAGCCTCGGAATTGATGGAGCACTTTCAATGGTTGACGCCGGAGGAAGCTTCCCAGGCGGCCTCGGACCCAGGGCAACGCGAGGCGATATGCGACGAGATCGCCGATTGTCTCGCCTACATTTTGGCGATCGCGAACACAATCGATGTCGATCTGTCGTCCGAACTTCGCCGCAAGATGAAAAAGAATGCCGCGAAATATCCGGTTGAATCCTCACGTGGAAGATCCGATCCGCCTGGAAAGGGTTGATCCCCCGACTCGGGATTGATCACTGCAACCGACCGAGCATGTCATCGTAGGCGGCAACTGCGTCCTGAAGCTCAATCAACGCGAGTTCCTCGTAGCCATCATGCATCGGATTGAATACCTGCATCGAATGGATGCCCAGGAGCCAAAGTTCCTGTAACGAATCGCGATAGCTCGCGCGGCTCATGATCGGCGCCGGGGGCTCGTCGGTATCGGCAATCCTGCAAACCCGGGCGACCCATGGAATCGCGCGGACGCCGGCGGCTCCGGACGACTCGCGGTTTCTGCGGTCGGCGGCAACCTGATGGGTAATCTGCAGTGAGTAAAACGCATCCACGTTTTCCGAATTGAGTTCTGTCGATCGGTCCCACAACTTGTGCCAGACCACATCGCTCCCGTAGGCAATCGGATTGGTGGCATTGAAGTATTTCGGTTCCAGCGACGGCAAATTGAATTCATTCACGAAGTACCGAACGGGATGCTCAGGCGACGAGAAAACGACGTGCCAATTGGTCACCAGACAATCGGGAAAAACGTCTCGAACGGGCTTGGCGAAATACTCGTCGTATAACCCAACGTATTGCTGCCACGCATGATTGCGCCACGAGATTTTTTCATACACGATGTTGGATGGAAGCTCCTTGCGACATCGTTTACAGTGACGCAATTGGTCAAACAGGTGCGACCATGGATAAGGATCGCCTTCGTAATCGACCAGCACCGCATCGACTTGAACGCCCGCATCACGAAAT
>JAHELS010000430.1 GCA_024644085.1 Rhodopirellula sp. | reverse complement strand
GTTGGCGGTGTTGGCACTTCCGTCGCTGGAGGCCGCTCGCACCGTGATGTCATGACTGGCGGCTGCTTCGCGGTTCAGCAATGTTCCGTCAGCGACGGTGACCACCCCGGTCGAACTGTCGATGGCGAATCGGCCACCGGCGTTGTCATCGAGAGTGTAGGTAATCGTGTTGTTGGTGGAGTCATCGTCGCTCGCAGAAGCCGTGATGCCGACGACGGTTCCGTTCGCCGCGTTTTCGTCCACCGCGTTGCCGGTGGCGTTTCCATCGGTGACTGCTCCAACATCAAACTCGTCGACGTCGTTCAAGTTGATCGTGAAGATCGCGGTGTTGGCACTGCCGTCACTCGATGCAGCCCGCACGGTAATGTTGTGGCTGGCGGCAGCTTCGCGGTTGAGCAGTGTTCCGTCGGCGACAGTCACCACCCCCGTCGAACTGTCGATGGCGAATCGGCCACCGGCGTTGTCATCGAGAGTGTAGGTAATCGTGTTGTTGGTGGCGTCGTCGTCGCTGGCTTGCGCGGTGATTCCGACAACGGTTCCATTGGCGGCATTCTCATCGACTGCGTTGCCCGTGGCGTTGCCATCGGTGACCGCGCCGACATCGAACTCATCGAGATCGTTGAGGTTGATCGTGAAGATGGCGGTGTTGGCCGATCCGTCGCTCGAGGCCGCCCGCACGGTGATGTTGTGGCTGGCCGCTGCCTCTCGATCGAGCAGCGTTCCGTCGGCAACCGTCACCACTCCCGTCGAACCGTCGATGGCGAATCGTCCACCGGCGTTGTCGTCCAGTGTGTAGGTGATCGTATTGTTGGTCGAATCGTCATCGCTAGCCGAAGCGGTGATTCCGACCGTCGTCCCGTTGGCTGCATTTTCATCGACCGTATTCCCGGTGACATTCGCGTCGGTCACTGCGCCGACGTCAAATTCGTCTACATCGGTGACTGTCACCGCGATTGCTTGAGTATCGGTATCGATGCCGTCGCTGACTTGGACGGTCACGTCGTAGACATTGTCGCTGCCAACGTCGGTGGGTGATTCGTGGTTTGGTGCAGCTGCGAAGGTCAACTCACCGGTGCTGGAGTTGATGTTGAACTTGGTCGAGTCGGCTCCACCCACGATGCTGTAAGTCAGAGTTTGACCCGGCACATTCGGATCGCTGGTGGTGACTGTTGTGACCGCGGTCGCATTCTCAGCGACGTTGATCGCCGCGGTTGCACTGCCGCCGTCGGAGGTAATCGTCGGAGCGGTGTTGGCGACGTAACCAATCTGAATGTTATCTACTTGCAAGTTGCCACCGGGACCACCTCCGGCAATGTCGGACACATAGAAGCGAATCCGGGTGTCAGCGGCGATGTAGGAACTCAAATCGAGCGACAAGGACCCGATGCCGGTATTGGTTGTTGCGTCAAAGGTAGCGATCGTGCTGTAGCTCGTCCCGCCGTTTGCCGATGCCTGTACCAGAACCGTACGGTTACCGGTAACTGAATTGTCGAAGGTAAAGTCGAACGTTGCCGAGATCGCGTTACTGAGATCGACTTCGCGGTAGATGTTGTCTCCAATGGTAACGGGATTGATCCTCAAATCGTCGTTGCCGACCTTGATCTCGCCCGAGCTTGGATCGCCGTCTTGAGAATCGACCCAAGGATTGGTCCAAGCCTCACTGCCGTCGCTGTTGCTGTACGAGGCGGCATTGAACAGATCAAGGAATTGTCCGCCGTCAGCGACGTCGACCACCGTCACTGCGATTGCCTGCGAGTCAGTGCGTGTTCCGTCGCTGGCCTGAACAGTGACATCGTAAATGTTATCGGTACCGGTATCGGTTGGTGACTCAAAATCGGGGGTCGCGATGAAGCTCAGTTCACCCGTACTGGCATTGATCGTGAATTTCGCGGAATCCACTCCGCCGATGATGGAGTAGGTCAACGTTTCGGCGGGCAAGTCCGCGTCGGTCGCAGTGACGGTGGTGACGTAGGTCGTGTTTTCGTATGTGTTGACCGCTGCGCTCGCACCACCACCATCGGAGGTAATCGTCGGGTCGTTGTCATTCACTGGTGTGACGGTGATGGTGAAGGTGCCGCTCGCCGGTGTAGCACCGTCTTCTCCGCCATCGGCCAGCGAGAAGCTAAACGCGTCCGAGGCTGTTTCGCTGCCGTCATGGTCGTAGGTGACATTGCCGGCATCGATGTCGGCTTGAGTGAACGTGTCATTCAATGCCAAAGCACCGAAGCCCGAAAGGTACATGGTGCCGTTGTCGGTCACGTTGGTGACGGTGTAGGTCAGTCCGGCGCCCGAGTCATCGATGTCACCTTCGTTAAGCATCGAGTTGGTGATCGTCGTGCCGGTGGTGTTTTCCGCCACGGTCACTCCGGTATTGGTCGCAACGCTTGGGCCGTCGTTGACCGCGGTCAAATTGATCGTTTCGGTAGCGATGTTGCTTGTCTTGCCGTCGCCGTCGTCCACGACGAACTGCACGCTGCGAGAAGTCGTCGAAGGATTATCGGAAACGTTTTCATAGGTAATCGCTTGCAACAGTGCCTCGACCGCTGCCGGTGTCGCGCTGGCCGACGTGAAGTTGATCGTCATCGGCGAAAGACCCGTCCCGGCCGAGTACGTCCCGATTGCTACGCCTTCGTAGCTGACCGTCGCGCCGCTGACGCTGATTTGCCCGGTTCCCGTCCCCTGGTTCTCGATATCAAGGCGATCGTTGGCGGTGCCTCCCGATGAAACGGTGACCGTCAGCGACCCGGTATTGAGATCGGCGGAATCGCTGTCGGCAAAGAACGCGCCGGGATCGATGACTGTCGCGGGATCGTTTTCCGTGTAGTTGACGGGAAGTCCGGGCAGGGTGACCCGCGGAGTTCCCGGTGTCGTGATTTCGTTCGCAGCACTGAATTCCGATGTGTTTCCGCTGGGGTCGGTGGCGGTCGCTACCAGGAAGTGACCGACGGTTGCGCCGCTGGGGACCGTGACGGTGCCAAAGAACGCACCGGTACCGTCGGTCACGATCGTTTGCGTCCCAAGGTACACGTCGCCTTCGCCATATCCGGAACTATCTGGCGTCGCGGTGGTGTAAAAATCAATGGTGTAGGTCGTTGAAGCACTTCCGGTCAATGAGATCGGCACGGAGGTGCTGGTCGTCCCGTCACTTTCGGCGCCCGCGAGCACCGGGTAGTTTTGCAGTTCGTTGGGCGCCGCCGCACCGCCGTCAACGTCGTTGGCATCATTCAATGTCACGCTGGAACCAATCGACGTTTCGTCACCGCCTTCCAGATCGATACCCAATCCCGTGTTGGAATGAATCGAGTTGCCACG
>JAHELS010000025.1:3556-45634 GCA_024644085.1 Rhodopirellula sp. | reverse complement strand
GATCGGGCGAAGGTCGTTTGACGGGACTGCGCGGCATGGGTGTGAATCAATTGGGGCCATGTTTCGAGTCGCTCAGTTGAGTACTGCTGCGCGATGGGCAATGGTCATCGTAACTCGCGGAGAATTCCCTACAATGCGAGTTAAATTTACCATTTGCCCAACCCGGTCGCTCGTCGCTTTCGATGCCAAAAACTGACGCTGATTATTCCGGACTCCGAATCGCTGCGCTGGAAAGTCGCAGGGCCGAGGATATGGCGAACCTGATCACACGCAGCGGTGGTGAGGCCCACGTCAGCCCTTCGATGCGCGAGGTCCCAATCGAATCGAATCGTAGTGCCATCGATTTCGCCTACCGGCTGATGACCGGGCATGTAAGCGTCGTGATCCTGATGACCGGGGTTGGATTTCGTTACTTGATGCGGGCGATCGAACGACATCTCGACCAGCAGCGGTTTTTGGACTCGATGTCGGATGTGATCACCATTTGCCGCGGGCCGAAGCCGGCTGCAGCGATGCGAGAATTCGGTGTCACGTCGACGCACAAAGTTCCCGAACCAAACACTTGGCGAGAATTGCTGCAATTGATTGACGCGGAGATCCCCATCGCCAACCAGGTCGTCGGATTACAGGAGTATGGCGTCACCAATGCTTCGTTGGTAGCGGGATTGGAGGCACGCGGAGCGACGGTCGAATCAGTGAGGGTCTACGGATGGGAGTTGCCCGAGGATACGCGGCCGCTGGAATCCAATGTGCGTGCGCTCGCAGCAGGCGAGCGCGACATGTTGCTTTTGACCAGCGCGCACCAGGTTGTCAACATGCTGCGCATGGCCGAGCAACTCGGCATCGTCGACGAGCTTCGGGATGGTCTTCACCACACCGTGATCGCGTCGATCGGTCCAACGACCTCGCAGATGCTTGAAGAGTGCGACATCCACGTTGACCTGGAACCAAGCCATCCGAAAATGGGCCACCTGGTCATTGAATCGGCCAAGCGTGGTGTATCGATGGTCGATGCGAAGCGACGATGGCGCGTGACATCACCGAGCCAGGACCGTGTCGGCCACGCATCCGAGTCCAGTCTTTTCATGAGGGCATGTCGAGGCGAGGCGACCGAGCGGACGCCGGTGTGGTTGATGCGACAAGCCGGACGCTACATGGCTGAGTACCGCGAAGTACGCGCCAAACAATCGTTCCTCGAACTTTGCCGCCAACCCAAGCTGTGCAGCGAGGTCATGTGCACGGCGGTCGATCGGTTGGGTGTTGACGCGGCGATCATTTTTTCCGATCTGCTGCCGATTCTTGTTCCCATGGGGCTTGAACTCGAATTCGCCCCAGGCGATGGCCCCGTGATCCACAACCCGGTACGCGAAGTTGGTGACATTGCCCGCGTCAAGGACTTGGACCATCCCGAAGAACTCGACTTTGTCTACGAGACGGTTCGCCAGACTCGCGTAGATCTACCCGAATCGATTCCGTTGATCGGATTCGCCGGAGCCCCGTTCACGCTGGCGAGTTACGCGATCGAGGGCGGCGGCAGCCGCCAGTACGTGCATACCAAGAAGCTGATGCACAGCGACGGCGGAGGTTGGGATGCATTGATGGAAAAACTTTCCTACGCCATCACGGTCTATCTCAATCACCAGATCGAAGCCGGAGCGCAGTGCGTCCAACTCTTTGACAGTTGGGCGGGATGCCTTTCGCCGTATGATTACTCGAGGTATGTGTTGCCGTGGATGAAACAGATCATCTCGGGGATCGCGCCCGGTGTGCCTGTGATCAATTTTGCGACCGGGAACCCGGAGCTGCTGCCGCTGCTTCGCGGTGACCGGCGGACCGTTGTCGGCGTCGATTGGCGAATACCGCTCGATGTCGCATGGCAGAGGATCGGACACGATTGTTCGGTCCAGGGAAACCTGGATCCCGGCGTCCTGTTGGCCGAGCCCGATGTGATTCGCGATGCGGTCGACCACCTGCTGCAGAGTGTCTCAGGTCGGCCCGGACACATCTTCAACCTCGGCCACGGCGTGCTGAAAGAGACGCCGGTCGAGCACGCCATCGCGTTGATCGAGTCGGTCAAAGATCTGTCTCGACGCGATAATGCGACCTGAGTGGTACTTTGCCGCTCCGAGAATGCCGGTGATGCGTCCTATGCGGGGGAACCGCCTGAACCTGGGGTCCACCATGAGCAAATGCCGATGGATGACGAAAGGGCTTTCCTTCCTTCCCTTGCAGGAAATCTGTTATGTGGCGTTCCATCTTCATCGCAGTCGGTCTCATGGCCATCATCGTGGGCGTCGAATGCCTGCTGATTGATAGCGCGAGTTTCTACTCAGCCTCCGAGACGCGAGCATCGACCTTCCTCAATCCGATCAATGCCCCCTCGGCCAATATTCGTCTTTGGCAGCCCGAAGAATGGTTCCCCTGGGCGGTATTGAGCATCGGTTTGATCACAATCCTGTACGCATTTACACTGCCGAGGCGATTCCGCCGGGCCGCGGCCTGATGCTGACCGCTTGACGCCATTGGCGACCGCGCTTAACTTGCATTAGTCGGATTTCACGCAGGAGTCCGAACTATAAGTTTTTCTAATGCGAGGGTGGGCGTTGCAATTTCGTACTCTCGAACTTTTCTGCACCATCGCTGAGCAGCGTAGCTTTTCCAAAGCGGCGAGTGTTCATCGATTGACTCAGAGTGCGGTCTCTCAGGCGATCCAACACCTGGAGGAGTCGCTGGGTGTCGAATTGATTGACCGCTCCAAGCGCCCCCTGGTGCTGACGGCTGCTGGCAAGACGTACCTGCGGGGCGTGCGCGGCATTCTCCGCAGTTATCAGCGTCTCGAGCAGGAGGTTCGCAGCACGAGCCAGCAGCTCAGCGGTCAAATCACCGTTGGCACCATTGTCTCGGTTGGTCTGAGTTACATGCCGGAGGCGACCGAGGCTTTTGCGCGTCTTCATCCGGAGGTGGACGTCAAGAGCGAGTTTGGATCCAACGACCGAGTGTTCGAGATGACGGTGGGCGGCGAAGTCGAGCTTGGGTTGGTCAGTTTTCCCCGCAGCACAAAAGAGTTGCAGCACGTGTTGTGGCAGCAGGAGCCGATGCGGCTGGTGTGCGCTGCCGAGCATCCATTGGCCGACCAGCATGCGGTATCGATGTCGCAGTTGAAAGGAATCAGCATGATCGGTTTTGCCCGCGGGCTGCAGTTGCGAGAGGAGATTGACAAGGCACTGGCCAAGGCTGGCATCGAGGTCAACATTCGCATGGAGTTTGATAACGCCGACTCGATGGTCCGCGCAATTCAAGCGAATCGGGGCATTGGCATTGTTCCCGAGGCGGCCGTGCGCCGCGAAACGGCGAATGGTTCATTGCGAGTGGTCGCGTGCCGCGAGTTGCGCATGACGCGTCCGCTGGGCATTATCTTCCGGCGATCGGGCCGTCTCAGCAGAGCCGCGAGCGAGTTCGGCTCTCTCCTCCTGGGGCGGCCGTTGAAATCGGAAAAGCGAAGTAGATCCGGCAGCGGGAAGTCTGCCGCGGAGGCTGCGACGGGTGAGGCGCTCAGCAATGCCTCGGTTGTCGCCTAACGAGCGACCGCACGAAGCCGCCGCGGAAAGCCTCTGCGAGGGGTCTTCGGCGCCAATCGCGTCGCACTATTGAACGAATTCGAGATCTCAATGTCCCAATCGATCAACGACAAAGAAATGAAGAACCTGATTCATCTTCCGGAGCCGCGCGGGCTGTACGACCCCGAGCACGAGAAGGATTCGTGCGGTGTTGGTTTCATCGCGCACATCAAGGGAGTGCCGAGTCATCAGAACGTGCTCGATGCCGACACGATTCTCCAGAACATGGATCATCGAGGCGCCTGTGGTTGCGAGCCCAATACGGGCGACGGGTCGGGAATCATGTGCGGCCTGCCCCACAAGTTTCTGGCGAAGGTCGCCAAACGTGATCTTGGCGTTGAGTTACCCAAGCCGGGCCGATTTGCCGCCGGGCTCGTCTTTCTGCCGCAGAACGCAGAAGAACGAAAGTTCTGTAAGCAAACCATCGAAGCGTTGATTGCCGATGCGGGCCAGCAATTCATCGGTTGGCGCGACGTGCCCCAGATGACCGCCGAGGCGGATGTCGGCCCAACGGCGCGAACCAGCGAGCCGGTCATCGAGCAACTGTTTGTCGGTGCCAGCGATGGGCTCGAGGGCGACGCGTTTGACCGAAAGCTCTACCAGATCCACAAGCAGGCGAGCCATCAGCTTCGCGGAAGTGAAACGCTCGCCGAGGCGCTGATGTTTTACATCTGTTCGCTCAGCACGAAGGTGATCATTTACAAGGGAATGCTGACGCCAGCCCAGGTGCTGCCATACTTCCCCGATCTCCGCGACGAAGATTTTGAAACGCATCTGGCGATGGTGCACAGCCGTTTTTCGACCAATACATTTCCGAGTTGGGACCGCGCCCAGCCGCTGCGCTTCATGAGCCATAACGGCGAGATCAACACGCTGCGCGGTAACAAGAACTGGATGCGAGCGCGTGAGGGCTCAGCCAAAAGTGATTTGTTTGGTGAGGATTTAAAGAAGCTTTTCCCAGTGGTGGAGCCGCATTGCAGCGATTCCGGGACGTTCGACAACGTGCTCGAGTTTCTGTTGATGACGGGCCGCACGTTGCAAGAGGCGATCATGATGATGGTCCCCGAAGCCTGGCAAAAGCATGAGACGATGCCCGAAGAGAAGCGTGCGTTCTATGAATATTTCTCCTGCCTGATGGAACCGTGGGACGGACCCGCGTCGATCGCCTTTACCGATGGCCAATACATCGGAGCCACGCTCGACCGAAACGGACTGCGACCGAGCCGATACTACATCACTCATGACGATCGGGTGATCATGGCGAGTGAGGTGGGTGTCTTGCCGGTCGATCCGGCGATCGTCAAACAGAAAGGCCGCCTTCAGCCCGGGAAGATGTTCCTCGTTGATTTCGAGCAGGGCCGACTGATTCCCGACGAGGAACTGAAGAGCGAGTTCGCGCGGAAGATGCCGTACGCGAATTGGCTCAAGGACGAGCGGATTCGGTTGGCCGATCTGCATCCCGAAAGCGAAACGCATGGATTCGACAGCGATACGCTTCTGTCTCGAATGCAGGCGTTTGGCTACACGGCCGAGACAATGAGCTTCATGCTGCGTCCGCTCGTCCAGCAACTCCGTGATCCGGTTGGATCGATGGGCAATGACAGCGCCATCGCCTGTTTGAGCGACAAGCCGCGGATGATTTACGACTACTTCAAGCAGCTCTTTGCTCAAGTGACCAATCCCGCAATCGATTCGATTCGAGAAGAGGTCATCATGTCGCTGGAGTGCTACATCGGACCGGAACAGAACTTGTTGGAAGCCACTCCCCAGCATTGTCACCGGTTGTTGGTCGATCACCCGATCTTGACGAACGAAGAGATCGCGGCGCTCAAGCATATCAACCACGAGGGTTGGCAAAGCCGCGTTATCGATATCACGTTCGACCGCAGCGAAGGCAAGGCGGGGGTTCAACAGACACTCGATCGAATTTCACGCGAGGCGGAAGCTGCGGCCGACGAAGGAATCGAATTGGTGGTCTTGACCGACCGCTCGGTCAGCCACGACCGCGTGCCAATCAGCTCGCTGCTGGCCGTCGGCGCCGTCCATCACCACTTGGTGAAACAGGCCAAGCGAACGCGAATCGGATTGGCGATCGAAACCGGCGAAGCGCGCGAAGTGCATCACCACTGTTTGTTGATCGGGTACGGTGCCGATGCGATCAATCCGTACCTCGCTTTTGAGGCGCTTTGGCAGGCCCGCCGCGACGGCTTGATGGCTCCCGCCATGGATGACGACAAGGTGGTCGCGGCCTATCGCAAGGGGGTGGCCAAGGGCATGCTCAAGGTGATGGCGAAGATGGGCATCAGCACGCTGCAGAGTTACAAGGGCGCCCAGATCTTCGAGGCTCTCGGTTTGAAGGACGAGGTGATTGACAAGTGCTTTGTCGGTACGGCCAGCCGGATCCAGGGTGTCAGCTTCGACGTGATCGCGGATGAAACCCTGCGGCGCCACAAACTCGGGTACCCGGATAAAGCGGATGACCGGCTCGGCCAACTTCCCAATCTCGGCGAATTCCACTGGCGAGCCGAGGGTGAAAAGCATGCCTGGTCGCCCAATTCGATTGCCAGTTTGCAGCTCGCGGCTCGCAGCAATGACGATGCGGCATATTGGAAGTTCGCCCACGCGGTGAACGAAGACTCTCGGTCGCGATGCACGCTGAGAGGTTTGTTGGAATTCCAGCAGCGTGATGGCGTTGCAATCGGGCTTGATGAGGTCGAACCGGCCAGCGAAATCGTCAAACGGTTTTGCACCGGTGCGATGAGTTTCGGCAGCATCAGCGCTGAATCTCACGAAACGTTGGCGATCGCGATGAACCGCCTCGGCGGCAAGAGCAACACCGGCGAAGGGGGTGAAGATCCCGTCCGTTTCCAAACGCTTGATAACGGCGACTCGAAACGTTCGGCGATCAAGCAGGTTGCTTCGGGACGTTTCGGCGTCACCATCGAATACCTGACCAATGCCGATGAGATCCAAATCAAGATTTCGCAGGGTGCCAAGCCGGGCGAAGGCGGCGAATTGCCGGGCCGGAAAGTTGACACCAACATCGCGCGGATACGTTACAGCACGCCGGGCGTCGGTCTGATCAGCCCGCCGCCGCACCATGACATCTACTCGATTGAGGACTTGGCCCAACTGATCCATGACCTGAAAAACGCCAACCGCGCGGCGAGAATCAGCGTCAAGTTGGTCAGCGAAGTGGGTGTGGGCGTGATCGCATCGGGTGTGGCCAAGGCGCACGCGGACCATATCTTGATTTCCGGAGACACCGGCGGCACCGGCGCGTCGCCGCTGACGAGCATCAAGCATGCCGGTTTGCCGTGGGAATTGGGGATTGCTGAGACCCACCAGGTGCTCGTGTTGAACGATCTGAGAAGCCGCGTAGTGCTGCAAACCGACGGCGGCATGAAGACCGGCCGCGACGTCGTGATTGCCGCGTTGCTTGGTGCCGAAGAATTCGGTTTCTCCACCGCGCCGCTGATCACCCTCGGCTGCATCATGATGAGAAAGTGCCACTTGAACACCTGTCCGGTGGGAATTGCGACCCAGGATCCAGATCTCCGCAAGAAGTTCAACGGCAAACCCGAACACGTCGTCAACTACTTGTTCATGGTCGCCGAAGAAGCGCGGCGGATCATGGCGAAACTTGGCTTCCGGACGATCGACGAAATGGTCGGTCGCAGCGATGTTCTCGAGACCGACAAGGCGATCAGACATTGGAAGGCCGACGGGCTCGACTTGACGGCGATTCTGATGCCGGCCGGCAAGCCGCATGAAGGCGTCGACGTGATCTGCACACGTGCGCAGGATCACGGACTTGAAAAATCACTCGACATGACCCGGTTGTTAGCTGCGGCCCGAGGGGCACTTGAATCACGCGAACCGGTTTGCATCGAGTCGCCGATTGTAAACATCAATCGCACCGTCGGTACGATTCTCAGCAACGAGGTAGCGAAACGCTACGGCCAGGCCGGACTTCCCGACGATACGATTCGAATCGAGTTGACCGGATCGGCCGGGCAAAGCCTCGGTGCGTTTCTTTCCCACGGGATTACGATCGAGCTCGAGGGGGACGCCAACGATTACGTTGGGAAGGGTCTCAGCGGCGGGAGGCTGATTGTCTATCCGCCGCGTCAAAGTTCGTTCGCACCGGAAGAGAACATTCTGATTGGCAATGTTTGTTTGTACGGGGCGACCGGCGGCGAGGCATTTTTCCGTGGTCGCGCCGCGGAACGTTTTTGCGTTCGCAACAGCGGGGCCAGAACGGTGATCGAAGGCGTCGGTGATCACGGATGCGAATACATGACCGGTGGCCGCGTCGTGGTGCTCGGTCCGACCGGTCGAAATTTTGCCGCCGGCATGTCGGGCGGGATAGCCTACATTTGGGACCGGGAAGGAACCTTCAATCTGAATTGCAACCTGGCGACTGTCGCCCTCGAGAAGATTGAGGGGGACGAGGAGGAAGAAGACATCAAGACGATGGTCCAGCGCCACGCCCAATTCACCAGCAGCACGGTTGCCGCCGAAGTTCTCGAGAACTGGGGCGATTTCCTGCGTCGTTGCGTCAAAGTCATGCCAGTCGACTACAAACGCGTTCTGGAAGAAATGAAAACACGGGAAACCGCGACTGCCTAACGCTGCAGCCTCGCGCAAAATGAATACACCAACCGACTCTCCACACAGTTAACAGATCATTATGGGTAAGCCGACTGGATTTAAGGAGTTTGACCGCAAGAAGGTGCCGTGGCGCCTGCCGGTCGTGCGCATCAATGACTACGACGAGATTTACACCGAACCGCGCGTGGATCATCTCCGCGAACAAGGCGCCCGATGCATGGATTGCGGCGTTCCGTTCTGTCAGTCTTCGACCGGATGTCCGATCGATAACCTGATCCCCGAATGGAATGACCTCGTCTACAACAATCGTTGGAAAGAAGCCAGCGAGCGGTTGCACAAGACCAACAACTTCCCCGAGTTCACCGGACGAACTTGTCCGGCGCCTTGTGAAGGAGCATGCGTGTTGGGGATCACCGATCCACCGGTAACGATCAAGAACATCGAGAATGCCATTGTCGATCGGGCTTGGGCCGAGGGGTGGATCACGCCTCAACCACCCGAAAATCGCTCAGGCAAGAAAGTTGCGATCATCGGCAGCGGTCCGGCCGGGCTGGCGGCCGCCGACCAATTGAACCAGGTCGGCCACGAGGTCACGGTTTACGAACGGGCCGATCGGATCGGTGGATTGCTGCAATATGGAATCCCCAACATGAAGCTTTCCAAGGAGGCGGTGCAACGTCGGGTCGACAAGATGACGGACGAAGGGATTCACTTTGTCACCGGTGCGGACGTTGGCAATAACGTTGACCCCAAACAACTGCGGGACGATTTCGATGCATTGTTGCTTGCCTGCGGTGCAACGAAGCCACGGGATTTGCCGATCCCCAATCGCAACGTCGATGGTGTTCGTTTTGCAATGGAATTCTTGACTGCGAATACACAACAGATTGTTCACGGCGATTCGCTCGGTGACGGGTTCATCAGTGCCGAAGGTAAAGATGTGATCGTCATCGGCGGTGGTGACACCGGGACCGACTGTATCGGCACCAGCATCCGCCACGGGTGTCGCAGCCTCGTTAACTTTGAACTTCTGCCCAAGCCGCCCGAGCAGCGGGCCGAGGATAACCCGTGGCCGGAATGGCCTCGCGTGTTTCGCGTTGACTACGGTCACGAGGAAGCTGAGGCAAAATTCGGTCGAGACCCGCGTGAATACCAGATTCTCAGTAAAGAGTTTCTGTTGGACGACCAGGGGAATCTGCGGGGGATCAAGACGGTGGAAGTTCGCTGGACAAAGAACAAAGCTGGCGCTTGGTCGATGGAGGAGATCGACGGGAGCGAGAAGGAATGGCCCGCCCAGTTGATCCTGTTAGCGATGGGTTTTCTGGGGCCGGAACAGTACGTTGCCGAGGCGATTGGTCTGGAAGTTGACCCGCGCAGCAATTTTCAGGCGAGCCACGGCAAATTCGCGACCAACATCGACGGCGTTTTTGCGGCCGGTGATTGCAGACGGGGACAGAGCCTCGTCGTCTGGGCGATTAACGAGGGTCGGGGAGCGGCGAGATCGATCGATATCTACCTGCAGGGGTCGAGCAATCTACCCGCTCCGGGCGTGACCATGGGAACCGCGATGGAAGTGTCGCCAATCTCTTAGGCCCGTCGTGAAACACGAATCTGTTGTGCAATTCATGCTGCAATTTCACAAGCTGACATTGACATCCCGCGAAGCGGCTTTTTAACGTCCCACCACGGGCGTGATTCTCTCGGCTTAGCTGCCGAGGGTGTCGCCTGGTTTGGATGAATCGCGTAGTCACGGGCTCCGAACAAAAGCGAAGGATTCGCTTCAATTCGATTCCGAGTGTCGAAGGTTGGCAGGATGCTGAAGAAGAACGCAAGATGTGCCGGGATGTGGTTGGCGACGTGCGCCGCGACCGTTTTATTTTCCGCTGGGTGTCGCAGCATGCCCGGACGAAATATGTTCGGGATGCGGACCAAGCCGTCGGCAGAAGCGCTCGCGGGCAACGGTCCCACGACCACCTACCCTGCTCCGCCGAGTGAATCGTCGACTCCGCAAGTGATCGCATCGGTTGCTGGCGGAACAGCGACGCCTCCGTCGCAAGCCGAGTCGGAAACGGCGCAAGTGGCAGGTATCGAGATTTCCCCCGGCTACGCAACGCCCGCATCGACCGTACCGGCGAATATGGCCGCGGCCGAATTAAACGGCGTCTATGCCGGCAGCTCGACCAAACCGGTCGACTATGAGCAACCCCAGGCCAAACCTTCCGGCTACACGTTCGGTAGCAAGGCCTTGACTCCCAAGACGGCGGCGACGTCCCCCTATGCAAAACCATCGCCCCACGCGACGGCCGAGAACACACCAGCTCCGCCGGCGGTGAACTTCGCTCCGCCGAGCACGAGTTACACCAAGCCACCGGCAGCGAATCCGGGAGGATTTACTCTGCCCGCCGATTCACCTGCGGTCGCGGCGATCTCAGAGCCCCCATCGGCTGCTTCGGCTGTTTCCATGACATTCCCAGAAGCTGGGGCCGCACCTGTTGAGGTCAGTTTGTCCGCCAACGACATACCCCAAGCAGCTCCCGCCCCCGAGTTTTCGACAGCGAGCGCAGCCAAAAATGCCACGCCAAGCGGAAGCTTGACATCGCCGGCGAGTGTTTCGGTTTCGTCCGGCGGAGGATACATGCCGGGTAGCACGGCAACCGATTACGGATATCCAACCGGCAACGTCGCGCCGACGACTCAAGGTTCGTTTTACCGGTAGGCTGGATCGGCGCGTCGATGAACGCGTTGGGCGCCTTTGCGCCGGCCGAGCGGCTACCAGCAAATCCGGTTCGCGTCAAAAATCGGCCCTTCGACACAGGTCCGTTTGTAATCCCACTCTTCGGGTCCCTCCTGGCGTACTTGCGCGACGCAGGAAAAACAGATTCCGATACCGCATGCCATCGGCGTCTCCATCGACACCTGGCAATCGATGGAAGCGGATTGGCAGATTTCAGCGACTTTTTCCATCATGATTTCTGGCCCGCATGTTGCCACGCGGATTCGCTCGCCGTCGGCTACATTTGCAAGTCGGTCGGCCAGCACGTCTGGAACCAACCGCTGCTGACCAGCCGAACCGTCATCCGTGCAGAGCGTGACCTCGAATCCGGCCGCGCGGAAGTCATCGACGCCCGCCAACAGACTTGCACGCCGCGCACCGTAGATCAGTTCAACCCTCGGCGCCCATCGGTTCGCGCGGCCGGGATCGCCAAAGGATTGCGTGCCCATCGCTTCACGGCCGAGCAACAACATCGGCGTCTGTCCGATGCCACCGGCAACCATGATCAAACGGTCGCAGACACGATTGTCAAAACCATTCCCGAGGGGTCCCCACAACGTGACCTTGGTTCCAAGGGGTGCCTGTGCGAGTGCGGAGGTGAAAGTCCCTTTTCGCAAGTAGACGAGATCGATCCACTTCGCATTCTTGTCGGAGTCATTGATGACGTCGTAAACAGCAAGAGCACGTCCGATCAGCGGTGCGTCGATCCCGCTCAGGCGAATCATCACGAATTGCCCGGGGACCACCGCGCCGGCAATTGGTTCTGCCGCCACGCGGATCAAGTACGTGTCCTCGCCAATCAGGTCGTTACGCTCGATCGCCGAGTCAATCTGATGCATCGAGTCGGCATAGAAGTCAGCATGCAGTTTTGACATCAATTCTTGCGCTTGCGATTGGACGGTTTGCGTTTTTTCGAGCCGCGTTTCGTTGGCACCGATTTCTTGCGATTACCGCGGGGGGAATCGGATTTCGATTTCTTTCGCCCCGTTCGTTTTTTTGACCCCCGTTTTCCACCGGTCGGCTTTGATCGGCGCGAATCATTTCTTTTTCTGGTGCGACTTGGTTCACTCGAGACATCGCCCCCGATCACCGTGCCGCTACCGCGTGACGCGGCTTCGGGTTCGGCATCCGCGCCCCGTGCCGCGGATTTCCGCCGCTCACCTTTCTTTCCTTTGGTGGGCCGGCGTGATGCCGTCGATCCGCGTTTTCCGGCATGTTTCTTGGTGCCTCGTCGGCGCGGCGGTGGATCGGTGGATGTCTCGGTCGCCATCCACAGTTTGTCGATCTCTTGATTGCTGAGGACACGGTAAGCACCCGATGGAACGTCACCGAGTCGAAGCGGGCCAACCGCGATGCGGCGGAGGTGTTGGACCTTGTGTCCGAGCCGGGCCAGGATCCGCCGGATCTCCCGATTCTTTCCTTCACGCAGAACGATCTCCATCTCGGTTGATCGGCTCCGCGACTTCATCAACTTGGCACCTTCGACGCGCACAAAGCCTTCGGCGATGTAGATGCCCTTACGCATTTGCCGCATCGTTTCCGGATCGACCTTGCCAGCGACGGTCACCCGGTAGACCTTTCGGACGCCAAATTTGGGGTGGGTCAGTTTTTGCGCCAACTCGCCATCATTGGTCAGCAGGATCAATCCTTCGCTATTGCGATCGAGACGCCCCACAGGAAAGACGCGTTCGTCCGGCGGTACAAGATCGATCACCCGCGGGCGTCCGTGGGGGTCGCGGTTGGTCGTCACAAATCCGACCGGTTTGTTGACGGCAAAGTAGACGAGTTTCTGTTTTTTCAGCAAGACTCCGTCGACGCGCACCTTGCTGACGTCAGCTGTGACGGTCGTTCCGAGCTTCGTGACCACTTCGCCGTCGACTTCGACTCGTCCCGCTTCAATCAATTCCTCGCACTGGCGCCGGCTGCCGAATCCGGCTGAGGCAAGCAGCCGTTGCAGACGTTGGGCCGATTCGGACGTCCGCGCAGCGGCCGACCTCCGTGAGCGCGTACTCGGCTTACGCGATGACTTCTTGGGCGAAGATTTCCGGGGAGATCGCGTAGGCGATCGTTTGGGGGACGATTTGCGAGGCATGGAGGTCTCAGAATTGACACGGTGAATGCCAATTCAACCTACCAGAACGCCACCATTTTGTGACTCAGCCCAGGAATTGTCATTCGCACCCGTCCCCGCCATGACCGATTCGGACCCGTCCCCTGCAACGAGCCTACCGGTTGAGCCAGGGCATGTTGTCGGGAACGATGCGGTTGCGTTCCGCTTCGGGCAACGGTTGCTGATAGCTCGGTGGGCGGGAAGCCGCTTCGTATGGACCGATGTCATTTTGCGGAAAGGGATCGTGAATCACCGCGCTGGCCTGTTGTTGGTTCATTGGTCCGGCGGGCGGCAGCAGTCCCCGACCCCGGCAACCGACGGCACAAACCACAACGGCCACCATCGCAACGCTCGAAATCAACAACGGTAGACGGCGTGACATGTTCACAATTCCTTTTAAAAAACCGGGATGGGGACTGTGAGGGTACGAACTGCGGCGTGATCGCGACCAGACGAATCCCTGCGAAAGTCCATTCATCACCGGAATCGACCACTGTGGACCGCCGCACGCATGGTTGTTCGCGACGCCAGGAAGATTGTTTCACGAGGCGTAGCGGTTGCGCGAATGAAACGCGTCATTCGGGTAGACACATCCCCATCAGCGTTCCGCCGGCGGTGACGGAGACCTCGCAGGGCGATGATGCGGCGGGAAGCAGCGCCGTCGCACCGGTGGTCAACCGCGTGACCACACCATCGCTGTGCAGCGTCGCCTGACCGCGTGGAACAGTCACGATGTGAAACTTGCCGTCACCGGCGATGACATCCTGTCCCGCAAGCATGATCCGCAACAGAAACTTGTTACATTCGACGATCGATTGCCATCCCGCTGAGTGCGGGTCGCAACGTCGCGGATGGACCGGGCCCGAATCATAGTCGGCAACCTCCAGCCCCTGCTCGAGATGAAGCGGTCGTCTTCGCCCGTCGGAGTCGACGCGATTCCAGTCAAAGAGTCGAAACGTCGTGTCACTCGATTGTTGGATTTCGGCTACGAGCAACCCGGCTCCGAGCGCGTGCACGGTCCCGGCCGGTATGAAAACCACGTCACCTTCGCTGGGGTGAAACGCGTGGAGCACTTGTTCGGTCTTCCCCGCTTCGATCGCCTCGCGGAGCATCGACTGATCGACTCCGTCTCGAAGTCCGGAATAAATCAGACTATCGGGCTTCGCAGCGACGATATACCACGCTTCGGTCTTCCCTAAATCCGGTTTCTCCATCTGTAAACCGTATTGATCCGATGGATGAACCTGAACCGAAAGCACGCGGTTGCAATCCAGGTACTTCAGCAGCAGCGGGAAGGCCATTTCCCTCTGGTCACGACCGAGCAACCACTGCGGATGGGTCGCGATCACATTGGCGAGGGTTTCACCGGCAAGCGGTCCATTGGTCACGATGCTCTGGTCGGTGCCGTGGTCGACCACTTCCCAACTCTCTGCGTAATTCGACTCCGGCCCGATCGGCTTGCCGAGCCGGTCGCCCAGGAGCCGGCCACCCCAGATCGTTTGCTTCAAGACCGGCTTGAATTGAAGGGGATAAGGTTTCATTGTTCGAAATTGCGCGGTGACAAGGAGACTTTTGAACCGTTATGGACGAGGTGGCGCGGCGAAGCCGGGTTCCGCTGTTACACTGTTTTGGGAACCGTATATCAACATCGGGCAACGTCAGATTATCGTGTTGGTCGCGTTTTCAACATATCAACCTACATTGGTTCTGGATCCAACCGGGAATTGATTCGTGGAACGATTGTCGCGTCCCAAGGACGACCTGTTCGATAACTCAACGATGACCTTCGGCGAGCATCTCGAAGAGTTGCGTCAATCGCTTGTGCGGGCAATTCTGTGGCTGGCCGGCGGGATGATCATCGGGCTGTTTTTTGCCGATAGCGTGGTCTTGTTTGTGCAGAAGCCGCTCGAGGGAGCGATCCAGAAATTCAATGCTGACCGAGACCTGCATTTGCTCGGTTACGATCCAAGCGATGCCGCCAACCAGCCGCTGCACAAGTTTTTGTCCAGCAATGCGCTGGTTTGGGAAATCATTTACGAGATCCCCGACCAATACCAATCATTGACGTTGGAATCGATCGTAACCGAACCGGCCGAAACATCGCAGACAGATTCCGAGGAAGTCCCACCGACGTCGACGACCACGGTGAAACCGGTCGAAATGGCCGAGCTGCTGAAATCGCTTCCCGATCCGTCAACTTTGAAACCGAAAGTCCAACTGCGCCAGAACAAGATGGGGCTCAGTTCATTGAAGATGGAAGAGCCCTTCATGATTTGGGTCAAGGCGGGATTGATTGTAGGAGCCATTTTCGCATCCCCGATGATTTTCTATCACATCTGGTCTTTTGTGGCTGCCGGGCTCCACTCCCACGAACGCAAGTACGTTTACGTCTATCTCCCGGTCAGCGTATTGCTGTTTATTTCAGGCGTGGTGCTCGCGTTTTTCCTGGTTCTGCACTACGTCTTGACGTTCTTGTTGGCATTCAACGGGAGCATGGACGTGGCGGTCGAACCGCGATTGTCTTATTACATCAACTTTGTTCTGATTCTGCCGCTCGGATTCGGGATCGCATTCCAATTGCCGCTGGTCATGCTGTTCTTGCAACGAATCGGACTCTTCGAGACACAGTCCTACATCGAGAGCTGGAAGGTCGCAGTCCTGGTGATCTTTTTTATCTCGATGCTGCTGACCCCGGCGGACGTGACCAGCATGATTGCTCTGGCGATTCCGTTGGTCTTCCTTTACGCCCTTGGGATCTTGATGTGTAAGTTCATCCCTCGCGGACACGGGCTCGGGAGCGGAGCCTATGACCCGGCGTGATTGGGAAACCGATTGCTGATAATGCGGGCACGGCATATCGTTCCCTTGGAAGTCAATTCGCCGTCAGCCTGGGACAACGGTTTGGCAAACCGACGAATCTGACAGTGACCGATTTCGGGATGCCGGCTCAGAACATCCGCCACGAGGCCGTCCCACGCGGAGCTTGACGTTGCCGCGTCGCACCACAATTCGAGTTGGTCCATCATGATCAGCATGGCGTGGCGAATTCCTTCAACACATTCCACCTCGCGTTCGATCACCGACGGCGACAGGTTCGTGCCGTTGTCGAGAATGATCACTTCGTCGACCCGTCCGAGCACCCGTAGTTGGCCACTTGATTCGTCCTTTTCGACGAGATCACCGGTGGCCAGCCAGCCTTGCTCGTCGATCCGATCACGCGTCGCGGATTCGTCTTCCCAGTAACCGAGCATTGTGTGCGGCCCGCGCACGAAGAGCTGGCCGTCGCGAAGCTGGTGTTCCCAGCCATCGACGAAGCACCCCACCATGCCGGCCGCAGCATTTTGTGGCGTCGCGCTGCAGATAACCGGCGATGTTTCGGTCAATCCGTAACCTTGAATCACTGTCACTCCGCGATCGGTCCAATTCGCAAACGCCGTTTCCGAGATCGCGGCCCCGCCACAGCCGAGAAGACGTAGTCGTTCAAGTCCGGAGACGGTCTCCGCGAGCATGCGGTAGGCAAGTCTTGGGACGGCGTTGATCAACGTGGGACGCACCACGGGAGCAAGTCGCCGAAGCCCGGAAAACCCAAGCGTGACCGCAAGCTCGCAACCGCTGAGCAACCAGGTTCCGAGGTCACAAGTCCGCGCATAGGCGTGACAGAGTGGCAATACGGTCAGACGTACATCTTCGCGGCGCTGCGGTACCGCCGCGAGTTTTGCCGCGGCATTGCCGGCCAGGTTGCGCTGCGAAAGTGTGACGCCGCGTGGTTGGGCGGTCGTGCCGGTTGTCCAAAGTATCAATGAAGGTGCGTCCATGTCGACTGTGGCTCGACGGGACGTCAGATCGAGAGTTGTGTCCGGCGATTCGAACAGCAAGGACGTGAATCGTTTGCGCATCGAGGCATCGACCCAGAATCCGCCCACTCGGTTCCACCGCCGCTGGATCTGATCTTCACGAAGTCGGTGATCAATCGGAACTTCGACGGTGCCGAGCAACTGTGAGGCGAGTGCGATCAGGATATCGGCGACGGTGTTATCGCTTGCGTGTCCGATCCGCGCTTGCAAATGCGGCTCGTCCTTGAGATGCCTGGCCAATTCGTCGGCGACACCTGCAACAGCCGAGCCAAGGCGTTTCCACGACACGGCTTCGAGCTTGCCATGGGACGTATCGATCCATAGTGCGGTGTGATCAGGTCGGCCGTGGACCTGATCCAGCAGTGCGTCGATGAGGGTCGGAGAAGACACGTCGATTGATGGCGGGCCGGTACAACTTGCCCTTGCGACCCACCTGAAGGTTTCCGCGGCCTTTAGGCGGTGGCGCCGAGTGTGGCACGCAGCTTTGCGCCGTTTCCGGCCTGGCCGAAGGAGGTCATGCGGGCGACGCAGACTTCTTTCATCGCGGTACGAGCCGGCTTGAGGTAGGCGCGCGGATCGAATGCCGACGGATCCTCGTGCAGCACTTTGCGGATGGCACCGGTGATCGCCATGCGACAATCGGTGTCGACGTTGATCTTACGCACGCCGCTTTTGATACCGCGCTGGATTTCCTTGACCGGTACTCCGTAGGTTTGCTTCATTTCACCACCGTACTTGTTGATGATGTCCTGAAGATCCTGGGGAACGCTGCTGCTGCCGTGCATCACCAGGTGGGTGTTGGGAAGCTTGGCGTGGATTTCCTCGATGCGGGTCATCGCGAGAACTTCGCCGGTCGGCTTTTTGGTGAATTTGTAGGCACCGTGGCTGGTACCGATCGCAACGGCGAGAGCATCAACTCCCGTCTCCTCGACGAACCGCTCGGCCTCGTCGGGATCGGTCAGCAATTGATCGTGCGTCAATTCGCCAACAGCTCCATGGCCATCTTCCTGTTCGCCACCGCCCGACTCGAGCGAGCCGAGACATCCGAGTTCGCCCTCGACGCTGACGCCCTGGGCGTGGGCCACCTTGACGACTTCCGAAGTCACCCGGACGTTGTAGTCGTAGTCGGCGGGGGTCTTGCCATCTTCGAGCAAGGAGCCGTCCATCATCACGCTGGTGAAGCCGTTGTCGATGGCGCTTTGGCACGTTTCGGGGCTGTTGCCGTGGTCTTGGTGCATCACGATCGGGATGTGTGGGTACAACTCGGTCGCGGCGATCATCAGATGGCGGAGGTACGCGTCTTGCGAGTAGGCGCGGGCGCCACGCGACGCCTGGATGATCACGGGTGAGTCGGTCTCTTCGGCGGCCTCCATGATCGCCTGGATCTGCTCCATGTTGTTGACGTTAAAAGCGGCGACGCCGTAATCGTTTTCCGCAGCATGATCGAGGACGACGCGAAGAGGAACCAAAGGCATGACGATACCTGAAAGACGGGGGGCAGGGTGAATAGTTTGAGTCTCGCGATTATCGCGGCCCCGATTCAATTCGCAAGGGCTTCGGCCGGCGGTGGTCAAATCGGCTCCACTAACGAGCCATTGGGGCGACAGAGCACCCCACCGGCGCGCCATCAATCTGCGTCGTCCGTCGTCGTCGCCCGATCACTCCAGCCGGCGAATGATTTCGTCGACGTCATAGACGCACCCGCCCCATGTACCACCACCGACTTGCTGGAGCGCCGCCCAAAGCCGCGTGTCGTCGGGCACGCCGGGGTCGACGCCTAGATTGGGATGGGGTTCACGCGATTGCAGTATCTCCTCGGCCGACTGTTGATCGGTCCCCAACAGATTGACGTGTCCAGTCAACTCATTTCGGTCGACTTCAATCTCGACGATATCGCCGTCGCGCACCTTGGCGATCGGCCCGCCGGCGAGGGCTTCGGGTCCAACGTGTCCGATACAGGCTCCGGTGCTGACACCCGAGAATCTTGCGTCGGTAACCAGAGCCACCTCCTTTCCAAACGACAGGTATTTCAGTGCGGAAGTGATCTGGTAAGTCTCCTCCATTCCGCACCCGATCGGTCCACGCCCGATCAACAGGATCACGTCGCCCGACACGATGGGCGTATCGGTCTGGCCCTTGATCGCCGCAATCGCATCGCGTTCGGTCGTGAAGACGCGAGCCGGCCCCCGCTTGCGGTAGACCCCGTCATCATCGATCACGCTCGGGTCGATGGAGGTGGCCTTGATGACGGAGCCTTCGGGGCACAGATTTCCAGACGGAAAACAAACCGTGCTGGTCATCCCGCGACGCTTTGCCTCGTCGGGCGGAATGATCACGTCATCGGGGTCGACACCATCGGCTTCGCGCAGCCGATCGCGGCATACACGGCGACGATCGCACTGGTGCCATCGATCGAGCAAACGATTCCAGGTCATTCCGGTGACCGTTTTCGCCTCCGCCTTCAGCAGGCCAAGTTCGCGGAGATGCCAGGCGACTTCCGGGACACCACCGGCCATGAACATTCGCACGGTGGGATGGCCGACGGGTCCATTGGGAAGACAGTCAACGAAGCGCGGAACCTGTTTGTTCACATCGCGAAAAGCCGCGGCATCAGGACGAGTCAGGCCGGCCGCCGCAGCGATCGCGGGAATGTGAAGCAACAGATTCGTGCTGCCGCCGACCGCGGCGTGGATCAACATCGCGTTGTACAGGGCATCGCTGGTCAAAACGTCGGCCATCGTTTCCCCTCGCTCGTGCATCGCGAGCGAAGCGATCGCTGAATCGTGGGCGAGCTGCAACCAGATTGGTTGACCGCTCGGCGCGAGTGCAGCGTGGGGGACGGTCATGCCAAGCGCTTCGGCCACGACCTGGCTCGTGGCCGCGGTTCCGAGGAATTGGCAACCGCCTCCGGGAGTTCCACAGGCTCGGCACCCTTCGAGCGACGCCTCCTCGAGCGTCATTTCACCGCGGCTGTAGCGTGCCCCGATCGTTTGAACTTTGCCCGCATCCTCGCCCACGGTCGGCGGCAAGGTGACGCCGCCGGGAACCAACACGTTGGCCAGCTCTTTACAACCGGCAAGGGCCATCATCATCGCCGGCAGTCCCTTGTCGCAGGTTGCGATGCCGATCACCCCTTTGCGTCGGGGCAGCGACCGAATCAACCGCCGCATCACCATGGCGGCGTCGTTGCGATAGGGCAGCGAATCGAACATCCCGCGCGTCCCCTGGCTGCGGCCGTCGCAGGGGTCACTGACGAAAGCCGCAAACGGAACTCCGTCCTGTTGACTGACCGCCTCCGCGGCCGATTGGACCAGCAGTCCGACTTCCCAATGACCGGTGTGATAACCGAGCGCGATGGGCGCGCCGTCGGGGGCCCGAACGCCGCCCTGTGTGCTGAGGATCAGGTACTGGTCGCCCAGAACGCGGCGTGGGTCCATGCCCATGCCGACACTTTGAGTCAATCCGAACAAATCGCCGCTGCTCCAGGTGCGCAGCATTTCGTCGCTCAGGGGCAGCTTGCCGGTGGGGCCATCGGCATGAGTCAGCAGTGACTCGGGCTCGGGTGCATCAAAGTAGGTGTCCATCGGAGTCATCGTATACGAATTGACGAATCGACGCGCGACGACCCACGGCGAGCGCTAGCGGCGCCGTTTGACTTTGCGATGCATCGGATTGAGTCTCTTTCGCGATGGAACGTCGCTTTCTTTCGGCTCGGGAGCTTTGGGGGGCGGTGGAACCGATTCGAAACCCTCGATCGTGTCTCGTCCGAGTTGCTTGTTGATGCGTTGTTCGATGCTGGTAAGAACCTCGCCTTCACCGGGCACAACAAAGGTAAACGCGATGCCGTCGCGCCCCATCCGTCCGGTCCGTCCAACACGGTGGACGTAATCGTCACAGTCCTGCGGGACGTCGTAATTGATGATGTGCGAAATCGTACTGATGTCGATTCCGCGGCCCACGACGTCGGTCGCAACGAGAATCTTCAGCTTCCCGTCGCGCAAACTTTGCAGGACGCGGTCACGTTCGCGTTGTTGCATGTCACCGTGCATGCTGCCGCAGTTTTCGAATGAATGACTGAGTCGGCGGTACAGACGGTCGGTTCCACGTTTGGTGCGACAGAAAATGATTGCCTGTTCCGGTTGCTCGCGGCGGAGCAACCGATCGAGCAGGTCGCTCTTGCGATCCTGGGCGACCGTGAAATAGCGTTGCTCGATCGTTTCAACCGCCATTTCGTTCTGGCTACAATCAATCACTTCCGGGTCGACCATGTACGATTCGGCGAGGCGACGCACCGTCGGCGGTAAGGTTGCGGACAACAACAGTGTTTGGCGTTCCCGCGGGCACTTGCGAAGAATGCGTTCGATTTGCGGTCGGAAGCCGATATCGAGCATCCGGTCGGCTTCATCGAGAACAACACACCAGACGCTTCCGGTGCGTAGCGACTTTCGTTGCAGGTGATCGTGCAGCCGTCCGGGCGTACCGACCACGAGTTGCACGCCGTTTTCCAGTTGGCGAAGTTGGCGAGTGATGTTTTTTCCGCCGGCCAGCACTGCGACTTCGGTATCGACGCCCCACGCCAGCCGCTGGGCTTCGCGAGCAACCTGGTCAGCCAACTCGCGTGTTGGCACCACCACGATCGCCTGTGGATCTCGGCATTGGTCAAGCGAATCGAGTTGTTCCAAAATTGGAATGGCGAAGGCTGCGGTCTTGCCCGTTCCGGTTCGGGCCTGGCCGATCACGTCCTCGCCGTCCATCGCCAGCGGAATCAGTTTCGCCTGGATGGGGGACGGCTTTTCGAATCCCGCCTTTTTTAAGGCCCGACGCATGACGGGCGAGAGATCAAGCTCGTCAAACGATTCGACTTCCAGTTCTTCTTGTAGTTCTTCGGTTTGGCTCATGGGCGCAGTGTACCGTGAGTGCCGCATTCGCACTACGCGAGTAGGAAACCTTGACTCATCCGTCCATCTTCGCCTGTTGCGCCGCCCGACGCCGCGCCGCGTAACGTTTTACGAGCTCGTCGACAACGACGCCACCGAGAATCACCGCCCCGATCACGGCGTACTCGATGTTGGTGGGAATCGCATCAACGAGCGTGATTGTGTTCTTGAGCACCTGCATCACCGCCGCACCGATCACGACCCCCAAGATGGTTCCTTCGCCGCCTCGCAGACTGCAACCGCCCAACACGGCGCCCGCGATCGCGTAGAGTTCGTAAAAGTTCCCAAAATCGACCGGCTGGGCGCTGCCGACATCCAATACGAACAGCATTCCTCCGAGCCCGCTGAGCATTCCGCATATCACGTACGCAAGGATGATCATTCGATCGGTGTTGATACCGCTGAACCGCGCGGCCGTCTCATTGCGACCTAACGCCAGCATGTATCGACCATAGACCGTGAAATTCAAAAAGACGATCGCCAGCGCGGTGACCACCAACAGAATGATGCAGGGGTTGGGTATCCCGAAATCGGAAAACGGCAGTCCAACCTCACCCTGAGATAGTTCCCGTAGCGTTTTGAATCCTCCTTTGAATCCCTGCGTCTGGTCCTGCACGATACCTCGCGTCAAACCCCGATAGAACAACAGACCGCAAAGTGTGACCACGAACGGCTGCAACTTTACCTTCGTGATCAACAAGCCGTGCGTCAGACCGATTGTCAGCGAGATTCCCGCGATGATCAGCAACGCCACCGGCACCGAGAAACCATGTTCGACCAGCATCCACGGCAACAGGCAGCCAACCAGGCACACGACTGATCCGATCGACAAGTCAATGCCGGAAGTGATGATGACGAATGCCGCACCGATCGAAAGAATTCCGAATAACGCACTTCGGCGAATCAGATTCTCGATGTTGAATTCGGTCAGAAAGCGGTCGCTCATCAATGCCGTGGCAACACAGATGAAGACGAGCAGACCGAAAATGCCTAGGACTTTTTTCATGGGTACGACTACGTCGGTGTTTTGGCGAGCGGATTTCCGGTCGCCAATTGCATAATTGCTTCTTCGGAGAGTTGGTCACGCTGCAATTCGCCGGTGATGCGTCCTTCGTGCATGACGATCACGCGGTCGGACATGCTCAATACTTCTTCCATCTCGCTGGAAACGAATAGAATTGCCACACCCTTTTCGGCCAACTCCTCCATCAACCGGTAGATTTCCTGCTTTGCGCCGATGTCGACGCCGCGGGTGGGTTCGTCAAGCAGCAGGACCCGCGGGTTCATCGACAACCATTTGCCGATCACGACCTTTTGCTGGTTTCCGCCGGAGAGGAACTGCACTTGTTGGGCGTCGTTGGGGGTCTTGATGCGCATCTCGGCGATCATGCGATCCGAGTCGCGGTGTTCCTGGCTGCGGTTCAAAAAGGCACCGACGCGCTTGTGACGTGCCAAACCGGGCAGCCCGATGTTCGCTCGAATCCCCATTTCGAGAATCAAACCCTGCTGCTTGCGATCTTCGGGAACCATCGCGATTCCCGCCTCGATCGCGTCGCGACATCCGCGGGTCATCCGCAACGGCTCGCCCAGAACGCGGACGGAGCCTGCCAGAGGCGGCTCGATTCCAAAAACCGTTGCCAGCATTTCCGTGCGGCCGGCGCCGACCAGACCCGCGACGCCGACCATTTCGCCCGACTTGACCTGGAAATCGATCGCATTTCCCGGCCAGGTGGAAGTGCGGAGCCCTTCGACTTCGAGCACGGGATCGCCGATTTCATGGTCGGCACGCGCGAAATACTGCGAGATATCGCGGCCGACCATCAACTCGACCATCGCATCGTGCGAAATCTGATCACGCTCGAGATGCCCCGCATTCTCTCCATCACGAAGAACGGTGACGCGATCTGCGATCCGTTGGATTTCACCAAGTCGGTGGGATATGTAGATGACGGTAACGCCCTTGTCCCGCAAACTTTCAATCACGCGGAAGAGTGATTCGGTTTCGTGTTGCGAGAGACTGCTGGTTGGTTCGTCCATGATCAGCACGCGGGCGTCGACCGAAAGTGCCTTCGCGATCTCGACCATCTGTTGAACGCCGACAGTCAACGTGCTGACGAGCGTGGATGGCGAGAGATAAAGTCCGACCAATTCAAGATAGGTCTTGGCCTCGTCGCTGATCTGTTTGAAGTCGATCAATCCGAATCGGCGCGGCTCGCGTCCGAGAAAGATGTTCGCACCGACGTCCAGATTATCCGCGAGATTGAGCTCCTGGTGAATCAGCGCAATGCCGAGGTCGAGCGCGGTTACGACCGAGTCGATCGTCACGCTGCGGCCGTCCAGGAGAATCTCGCCGGCGTCCTGGCTCTGCACTCCGGCGAGAATCTTCATCAGCGTGCTCTTGCCCGCTCCGTTTTCACCGATCACCGCGTGGACCTCGCCACGCGCGATCGAAACCCCGACATCTTTCAGGGCCGTGACACCGGAAAACCGTTTGGTCAGATTCCGGACTTCGAGCAGCGGAGGAAGATCACCTGGGTTCGCCGCAATCACTCTTCACCCAGATTCGTTTTCAACTCAGTCCAGAACTCGTCAACATTGTCCTTGCGAATCTGGCGCGCCTCGATGTTCAAGAAACCATCCTCGGGGATTTCCAACTCCTGGAGGCTTTGGCCCCGTGTTAAACCGGCGAGCACACGGACCGATTGGCGGCCGTACTCGAAGGGGTTTTGCACGACCGTCCCGTAGACGGTGCCGTCCTTGATTCCCTGTAACGTTTCGTCTGCCTCATCAAACGCGATGACCTTGATTTTTCCGAGCTTGTCACCTTGTTTGAGCGCTTCGAGCATCAGCGGCGGGTTGTAGGCGAACAGTCCGACCATGCCGTTAAGGTCCGGGTGTCGCGAAATCGAATCTTCGGCATTGGCTTTCCCCTGTGCGCGGTCAAACTGGTCCGTGTAGGTGCCGACGATGTGCCATTTTCCCTCCTTGATCTCGGCATCGGGCGGATCAAACCGGCTGGCGTCCTGCGTCCGTTCGAGCACGGAATCGATCATGCCCTGTCGCCGCCGACGGGCGTTGTCCTGCTCGAGCCGACCGATGAAGATCGCCAACTTGCCGCCCTCTGGCATCGCTTCTTTGACCAGGTCGCCGCACATCCACCCAGCCAGGTAGTTGTCCATGCCGATGTAGCACTTTCGATCCGAATCGGGCGCGTCGCTGTCGTGCGTGATCAGGTGCGTGTACTGGGCGGCCTTGTTCAATAACTCGGTTTGATTGGCCGGGTCGATCGGGCTGACAGCGATACCGTCGACACCCTTGGTCACCAAGTCTTCGATCATCCGCTTCTGGTCACTGATGCCCTCGGCCGGCATCAGGACCTGGACGTCGGCATCGAATTCCTGGCCGCCCTGTTTCACCCCTGATTCGGCGATCACCCAGAACGAAGCGACACCGTTGGTGACGTAAGCAACATTGGGGCGCCCCTCGGGGGTGGATGAATTCGATCCAGTCGTACCAGGCGCGGTGTTCGATCCGGATTTTGAACATCCACACGCTGCAAGCGCGAGGATCAACGGGATCAGCAGGTATCGATTCATGGTCACAACGCTCGATGGATGGAGAAACGGTAGGTGGAAATCTCGCAGACAATTCTGCGAATTGAGTCGTGACCGATCGGCATTTGCAGCAGGGAAATTCGCCGTAGCAGGGTCAGCCGGGGATTTTAGGTGCCGGGGATGGCGATCGCAAGCTTTCCGCCCGCGGTCGAGTGAAGGCGTAGCGATTCGGTGAACCTTGCGACGTGTAACGGTCGGATTCCACCCTGAGGTGTCGCGCCGGGTGGTGCGGGCTGGTGCTGAAGAAGTTCGCTGCTGATGGCCGCACGATCGATACAGCAGGAAAGACAAAACCGCCGACGGCGGCGGCATCGCGAGGGACCCGAAAAATGATGTCGAACGCGGCTCTGCGGGTCGAATCAGTGAGATGTACGCCAATCCGATCTTCGCTTCTCCGTTCATCCAATCAAAGGCCAGGGCACGTGTCAGCTCCCACCGATTCGAAATCCACACGATCACGCGCCATGCGCCGCGACCACGGAGTGACCGAAGCCGCGGCCCGATTGATGAGCGAAACGGCGCACGATCTGAGGTCCCCGCTGACCACCGTCCGCGAATCGGTGCGGATCGTCCACGACGGTGATCTGGGCGATCTCACCTCGGACCAGAAAATGTGCCTGGCCTCGGCGATCGACCAATGCGATTGTCTCGAACAGATGATTGGCGAAATGGTCCAGCTCGAGCGGCTGCGCACCGGCACGCCCAAGGTACATCGGCGGTGGGTCCCGGTCTCACGAGTTCGCAGTGCGATCGACGAGACGTTGAGGCCGTGGGCGTTGCCGCGACAGATCGACGTTCTCTGGGATGGCGCCGACGGCCCTGAAAGAAAAGTGTTCGCGGACGTCGGTATGCTGCGTCGGTTGGTCGTCAACCTCGTCACCAATGCAATTCGCGTCACGCGGGAGGGCGGTTCGATTCTGATCCGGCTCGAGAAGATTCGCGACGGAGAGGCGCTGCGTTGGTCGGTCGTTGATCAGGGAACCGGGATCGGCGAAGCCGACATGCAAATCATTGCCGAGCGGCAGGTATCACTTGGAGGCGGCGAGGGGCTCGGGCTGGCGATCTGCCGGCAATTGGCCGCCCTGCATTTCTCTTCGCTGCAGATTCGCTCGCGGCTGGGAACCGGGACACAGGTCAGTTTCGAGACCGCGGCCGCCGGACCGCGAAGCGTTGCCGACGCATGGGCGCGATGGCGTGTCGCGCGGCGCGGGCCGCTGAAGCAACCGCAACAACGTGGCGAAACATCGAGCAACGAATTGGCGAATGAATCGAAGCGGATGCGGCTTGATCCGCCGGCCTTGACGATCGAGTTGTCGCACGAAGCAACGTCGCCGCGGTGCCAGGACCGATTGGCCGCCGGCATCGTTTCACTCGGAGGGACCGTTTCCCGCGATGCAGCCGACCAATTCGACGAAATGTTCCAGTCGCAGATGCAAATGTTCGATCTTGTCTACCGGGTTGAGACTCGGCGATGGGTTTGGGTCATGGACTGCGACACGCACGGGATCGAAGATCGAATCGAGTCGATCGATGACACCATCAAAGCAAAAATTCCGACCATCCGAACGAATTGGTCCGCGCCGCAAATGATTCCTGTCGACTCGCGTCGGACGCATGCTCGCCTCAGTGACCTGTTGGTGCGCGAGTCTTTGTCCGCATCTTCGATCAATTACGGCCTGGACCATAACGATGTCCGCCCGGGAACTGCCCCGATCGAGCCGTCGGATGTCGCCGCGGAAAGACTCGAACAGGAACTACGGCGATTGTCCATGCAGCTCAAGAAGCAGACCACTCGCCTTCAGCAGCAAGCAGAAAACCTTCGCCCAAAACATTGAGCGAAGGTTTGGTGAAAGTCATCAAGACGGTTCGAGGCTAAGGAGGAAGGATATTGTTGTCCTTCTGAATTCCCGAGTCATCGCGCTTGTAAAGATCGGCAATGTCGGGCGGAATGCGTGATGCCGTCGTTCCCGGCGTCGAAACCGCAGGAAAGTCCTCACCCCGTACCGCCGATCCCAGTGGTGTGGTCAGCGTGTCGTCGATCGTCTTGAGGTAGCTGAGCAGTTTCCAGGCAGGAATGATTGTCAGTCCCAGCTCGGCTGCCTTCGCCTTTGTTCTACCCATTGCCGCAACGATCTGCGCTTTCTGGTCGTCATCGGCTCCGCCGAGCTCGGGGTCTTCGCCGATGACCAGGAATCGAATGCTTGGGTCGAGTGTGCCGGTGACCACACCCGAGGGTGAGATCTCCGCGGCGACCGTTGCGCCCGCTGCTTTGATCTGGCCCTTGAGCTTGTCGTTGTCGGGTCGAGAGTCGCCGTCAATGTCGATTTCGCCCGCCAGGGCGATCTTGACGACGCGTCCCGGAGCCCAGAACGGCGAATAGATCTTGTCGCCCGGGATGATCGGGTTTCGGATTTCCGGTCGCGCGATCACGCGTGCTTGTGCGAGGTGGGGACCCTGGATCTGAGTGACCTGGATCGTTGCCTTGACCTTGGCGTCCTGCAATCGCGTCTCGTCGCCGTCAATCACGCCAAAGGTGATACCGGGACGCAAGGCGTCGGCCGAGCCGAGGTTGATCGTGGTGATATTGCCGCCACGAACGACGTATCGAATTTCGCCCTGGGTAGTTTCAAAATTGTCACTGCGCAAATCGTTGAGCTGCAGTTTCTGTGTGTCGATCGTTCCCTGCAACTGGCGAGTCTTTTGTGACAATTTTGTATTTTCGTCGCTGGCGGTTTTTCGGAACACGTTGAAGTCCTGGACCGTCTTGTTCAACTTGTCCTTGGTGTCTTCCTTTTCCTTGTTCATCCGAGCGCGGTCTTCGTCGAACTGGTCGCTCAGGTTGACGACCTTTTTGTTTGCGTCATCACGCTGGGTTTCTGCCAACTGCTGCTGGGTTCTGGCGTTGGCAATGTCCGCATCGGCGTCGGTACGGATCTTGGTCGCTTCGTCGCGTGCCATCCCGTACTGTTCGTTTCGCGATCGAATGGCGTTGACAAGGTATTCGGGCAATGCGGGGTAATTGCGGTTCTGCACTTCGACTTCGGGGCCGAAGTAGGACATGTCCTTGGCGAATTGGTCTTCGATCGCCTGCATGTCGGGATCGTCCGACTGGTTTTCCCGCATCTCGTCGATTTCGGCCTGGGTGAAGCTCCCGATGCCGAGCATCGATTTCATCCGCGATGCCTGGGTCTCCATCGTGGCAACTTGGTTCTGAACCGAGGTGAGGCGTTCACCCGCGGTATCAGACTCGGTCGCTTTTGTGTCGCCCCAACGCCACAGGAAAAAGTTGAGCGCGATTGAGAGTACGAGAAAAATCATGCAGGCAATCAAGCTGCCGCGGATGACGGAATCGTCGCGAGCCACCATGGTTGTTCTGTGCCAAGGAGTAGCGGAAGAAGGGTGAAGAGCCGGCCGGGCCGCGTGGATTGAGCCCGGAAAGCCCGATCACACAGCCTATTTAGTATCAACGCTTATTCTACTGTCGTCCGAACAGAATTCGGCGGCGAGTCGGCTGATTCTGGGACTTTTGACGGTTGTTCGCGTCATGCAGGTGGTCTGGGGCCGGATCGAGTCGTCGATCTTTTGTTCCGCTGGAACCAAAATGGTCGTGCTGGCCGGGCGGAACCTTTGCTCGAATTGGTGGTTATTATGAGTATAAGGACGGGTAAGTATCCCGATCTCAACAACTCGATTGTCCCCACATCCCTCCGAAAACAGGTCCGATGCGAAACCGCCTACCCAATCGATCTCGCCGCAATTCCAGCCGCTCGCGAGGTGGTTTTACCCTCCTCGAACTCCTGCTGGTCCTCGCGATCCTCGTCGTCATCGGCGGAATCGTGACCGTCAACATCGGTGGCGCGGCGACCGAAGCCAAAATCAACGCGACCAAGGCACAGCTCAACGGTCTGAAGAACAACATCCAGATGTACCAGATCCGCATGAACAGTCTGCCGGACACCCTCGAGGCACTTCGCGACGGGCCGAGCGATGCCGCCCTGAAGGCAAAATGGGTCTCGCCGATCATCACCGAGATTCCCACCGATGCTTGGGAAAACCAACTCGTCTACACCGTCAACGGCAACACTTACGAGATTCGAAGCGGTGGTATCGACGGCCAGATCAACACCGATGACGACATCACGGTCGAGGGAACCTGAGCGTTCTTTTTGGCCGGCGGCGGGCGGGAATGGCGGTTTGCTGACGGAGCAGTGCGGTTTTTCTTGCTTCTCCCCTTCCCCCCCTCCTTTTATGAGCTTTCATCACACCTTGCGACGACGACCCGCTTTCACGCTGCTTGAATTGCTGCTGACCCTCGTGGTGCTTGCTGCAATCGCGTCGGTGGCGATCCCGCATGCGGGAGTGTTGTTGGGCGATCGCCGCCTGGTGCGAGCGGGTGACCAGTTACGCGTCGAGATGACACGGCTGCGCGTCGACGCCATGCGCCAAGGACGTGTGATGATGATGGAGGGGATGGTCGAAGGAAGCTCGTTTCGCATCAAACCTTTCTTTTCCGTTTCCGATTCAACCGAAGCGATTGACCAGACCGGGTCCCAGTCGGCCCTGTTGAGCGGAGCCACTCAGGGGACCGTGGTGCCGCTGCAAACCGACCTGGATGCTGAAACGGAAGTTGCATTGCCCGAAGACGTGACGGTCACTTCGATCGGTGTGGTTTCCGCGGCACGCGCCGCAGAGATCGAACAACTCTCCCTGTCCAACCAGGCGGAAGGATGGGGCCGTCCGATTTTGTTCTACCCGGACGGAACGACCAGCACTGCGGCGATTACTCTCTCGCACGCGTCGGTCGGACGCGTGGTTGTGAGAATCCGCGGGATCACCGGCGATGTCACTGTCAGCGAGGTGTTGTCCCAATGAAAAGTTCAAGATCTCCGCGACGCGGTTTTTCGCTGCTCGAAATCATGCTTGCTCTGGCGATCCTCGGTGGTTCGTTGGCCATATTGAGCCGCATTGCCGAAACGGGAACCAGCGCTGCGCGGGAAGCACGAGACTTGTCGGTCGCCCGGCTGCTGTGCCAAAGCAAATTGTCACAAATCCTGCTGGACGCGAGCGCGGGCATTTCGCCGCAGGGCTCGCCGATGGCTCCACTGGAAGCTTTCGATTCGCAATCGACGACGCCGTTCTACTTCAGCGTCGACGTGCAACCGGGACAACTTGACGGGTTGCTCGCGATCCGCGTCACAGTCGAGGCACAGCATCTCAACGGCGGCCCACCGACCGCGACATTTTCACTCGACCGATGGATGATCGATCCGGCACTCGGCTTGGAGGCAGCCGAAGAGGAAGAAGAGTTGATGAAAGAAGAGGCGGCTGCGGCGGCGGGAGGCGGGCAATGAACCGTCAACGACAACGCCGCGAACGATTCGCGTTTACCTTGCTCGAGGTGGTGCTGACGCTTTCCCTTTCGGTCGTGTTGATAGTCCTGGTCGGCGGGGCACTCCAGTTTTACGCCCGCGACATGAACGTCAGCGACATGGAGATTCGTCAGACGCAATTGGCAACTGCTGTGATGCAGATGATCGAGGACGACCTGCGGGCGACCTTGCATACCGAGCCGGTTGATACATCCGGGCTCGAAGCGCTACTCGCCTCAACCGCGTCCCAGGTCACCGGCGGTGGCGGCGGCGGTGGTGCTGGTGGCGATGTCGCCGCGGAGGAAGATCTATCGGCCGCGGGAATCGCGTCGGAAGATTCGACCGAGCCGCCGCCTGAGTCGTCGACTTTGGACCTGCAATCGGGTGTGGCGGTCCTTGAGACTCCCGGCTTGATTGGCAACCAGTACCAGATCCAGCTCGACTTGAGCCGTCTTCCGCGACTCGAAGAGTACGTGGCGATGTTGGACGAGAACAACGCCGACATCCAGGACGTCCCCAGCGATTTAAAAACGGTCGCCTATTTCGTGCAGGGCGAGAACATGTTCGGCGGCGTGCAAGACAAGCTCGCCCAGCTCGATCCAGAGTCGCAGTCCAACGCCGCCGGCGGGCTGGTGCGGCGATCGCTCGATCGTGCCGCGACCGTCCAAGCTGCGACCAACGGCAACCTCACGATGCTCGGCCAAACCGGTGAATTATTGGCCCCGGAAATCACGGCGATCGAGTTTTCGTACTGGGATGGAATCACCTGGCAACTTGAATGGAGCAGCGACGAGTACGGAGAGCTGCCGCTCGCCGTGCAGGTAGTCATCTACATGGCCGATCCCGTCGCGGCTGCGGGTGGTGCCACGGCCACTACGCTCAGCAGTGACGCGATGCGTACTTTCTCGCACGTCATTCGCTTGCCGCTGGCCCGACCGATCGAGCAGGAAGAGGATGCGGGGCTCGAGGAGGCGGGGCTGTGACAAGAGACTCATTCCATTCACGCCGCGGATTCTTCCTGGTACTTGTGCTGATCGTAATCGTGGTCGCAACGATGGCGGTCTACTCGTTCACCGAGTTGATGGTGGCGTATGACGATTCGGCCTACCTTGCGGGAGATCTTGTCCAGACGCGCGTGAACGTCGAGTCGGGTGCCGAGACCATTCGATTGTTGTTGGCGCAGCCCCGCGATCTGCGAGTTGATTATGGCGGCACCTACAACAATCCCCAATTGTTCCAGGCGATCACGGTGTCTCAGCCCGATCCGCAATCGGTAGCAAACTTTTCGGTGATCGCCCCGGCGCTGGATGAAATGGGAATGTATTCCGGAATCCGATTCGGGCTGCAAAATGAATCCGCTCGGCTGAACGTCAACACGCTGACCATTCTCGAACAGAACTCCGCGGCGCTGGTGCCCGCGCTCGTCGTCGCTGGTGATTCGGCAGAAGACGTCGATCCGGAGAATATTGCGGTTTCCTTGCTAATGGCTCTGCCGGGCATGACTGAGGATGTCGCCGATTCAATCCTCGATTGGATCGATGAGGACGAGGAGACCCGACTCTACGGTGCCGAATCGGACTACTACAACTCCCTTTACACGCCGTACTCGGCCGCCAACGGCCCTCTGCAAACGGTAGAAGAATTGTTGCTTGTGCGCGGAGTCACGCCGACGTTGTTGTTTGGCGCCGATGTGAATCGTAACGGCGTTCTCGACGCAGATGAGCAGCAGCGATTCGGGGTGAGCATCGATACCGCCGGTGCCTTGGGCTGGGCGGCCTACCTAACCGTGCATGGCGCCGAAGGCAACAAACGCAACAACGGTGATTTTAAGGTCAACGTCAATCAAGACGATCTGGAACTGTTGTACGAAGATTTGATAGCCGCACTTGGCAACGAAACCTACGCCAGCTTTGTCGTGGCTTATCGCATCGCGGGCCAATCCACTTCCCTTGCTTCGGCAATCACCGGTGGAGACGCCGCGGGCGGCGGAGGTGAAGCGGGCGGCGGAGGTGAAGCGGCCCCCAGTGGCGGTCCCTGGACCCCGGACTTGATCGAACAGTTGGATTTGACCGGGGGCGGCGGCACCTCGCTCAACCAGGTGCTCGATCTGGTCGACGCCACCGTCACGGTCGGCAATGGCGATGATGCCCGGTCGTATATGTCACCTTTTGCAGGCGATCCGATTTCAATGTCGATCTACATGTCGATATTGATGGATGCCCTGACGACCCAGGACGTCGACTTGATGCCAGGTCGGATTAACCTGAATGAGTGTCCGGCGGAATTGTTATACGGAATCCCCCTGCTCAGCGACGAGGTGGTGCAGGCGATTCTCGAGAATCGTGAAGCGGAATCGGATGATGCGAATCGACAATTCGAGACCTGGCCGCTGGTGGAGGGAATATTGACGCTCGAAGAGATGCGGACGCTGATGCCGCTGGTCACCGGGGGCGGCGACGTCTTTCGCGCCCAGATCGTCGGGTACTTCGAGAGCAAAGGGGTGTCGCATCGGGCGGAAGTCATCATCGATGCAACGAGCGTGAACCCGAAAATTGTCTCCTGGCGTGATTTCAGTCACCTCGGTCGGGGATTCGACATATCGGTTTTGGGCATCCGAAACACTGGCGCGACGCAATGAACGCCACGCAATGATTCACATGTAATGAACGAGCCACGTGATTAATTCGAGAGCAAGATGGTAAAGAAACTGGCGATTGACTGGGACGAAAGTGAACTGCGCTTGGTCGCAGCCCAGTGCAGCGGTCGCAGCGTTAAGGTCACCGACGCGGCGGTTGTCCCCTTGGGTGATACCAGTGTTGGCGAAACGCTGCGGATGGTCATCCAAAGCCGCGGCTTGGAAAACACCGACGCATTGGTGGCGATCGGGCGCGGCAAAGCGGAGCTCAGGGAGTTGCAGCTGCCTCCGGTTCCAGACGATGAACTGCCCGACATGGTTCGCTTCCAGGCGATCCGCAGCTTTGCCAGCGCTGGCGACAGCGCCACGGTTGACTACCTGGTCACCAACCGCACCGAGAATGGCGTCGAGATGATTGCCGCTGCGATTGGTCCTACCAACTTGAACGAGATACGTGAAATATGTGAGGGAGCCGATCTGACGACGCGGCGAGTGTCACTGCGTCCGCTCGCCGCTTCAGCGCTGTTCCTGATTCACAACCAGCCCTCTCAGGGGAAAGACACGGTCCTGATCGACTTGCTGGCCGACGACGCCGAGATTGTCGTTGCCCGCGAAGGCCGCGTGATCTTTGTTCGAACAGTCCGGATGCCGAGCGGCGAAGCAGCGCGAGGTAAGGCGCTGGCCGGTGAACTGCGACGCAGCCTGGTTGCGTGCGGATCGAGCGGATCGCTTGACCGCGTTGTCCTCTGGGGACGCGAATCGGTACATGCCGGCGATTTGAAAATGCTGGCCGAAGCGTCGGGCAGTCGCGTCGAAATGCTCAATCCGTTTGATCTTGTCGATGTTGATCGCAAAACGAAAGACGAATTGCCCGAGCATGTCGGCCGGCTGGCGCCGCTGGTCGGGCTGCTGGCCGCAGATGAATCGGACGCCGATCGCCTCGTCGACTTTCTCAATCCGCGGGAACGAGTCGAGGAAACGCCAAGCCCCTATCGAACCGTTCTGCTGGTCGGAGTCCCGATTGCCGCTGTACTTTTGATGACGTTCGCCGTGTACAGCCAACTCAAGGGACTCGATCAACAAATCGCCGACTTGCAAGCTGCCAACACGGAATTGAAACCGAGCGTGGACCAGGCTTCCCAAGCCGTCGCGCGGACCGAAAAGATCGACGTGTTTCTCGATGGTGACGTCAATTGGCTCAGCGAAATCCGGCGGCTTGCCAAGGACATCCCGCCCTCGGACAAGTTGATTGTGCGCGGGATTTCAGCCACCAGTGATCCGCGAAGCGGTGGGGGGACATTGAAGGTCGAAGGCGCAGCGACCGATCCGGCTGTGATCGATCAGTTCGAAGAAGCGTTGAGAGATGCTTCGCACCAGGTGAGCGGTGACGGAGCGAGTGAGCAAAAAACCAGCGACGCCTACCGTTGGGGTTTCACCGAATCAATCAAGATCAACCCCGCCGCAATACGCAACGAGCGATACGCCGCATTGACCGCGCCCCCCACGGGTGACGCGGGATCAACGAGTGACTCAGCACCCGAAGGCGACGCCGCACCCGCTGGCGATGCCGCACGGGGCGGTGATGCCGGGGGAACCGATGAGTTGAAGCCGGATGACAATGGTGAGGACACCCGTGGTGATTCGTCGGAGACGCCGTTGGATCCGGAATCTGCGGAAGCACCCCCGCCGAACGAGGATTCTCCGCCGGAAAATTCGCAGTCGCCCTCGGAGGATAGCGGGGACCAGCCGAGTGAGGGCGGGTCCGGAGGCGAGGAATCCGGCGACGAGGAATCCGGCGACGAGGATACTCCAGCGACACAAATCGAGGTGGCGGCATGAATCAACGAGAACGTTTTCTAGCCATTTTGGTCGGCGGTTTAATGATCGCCGTTGTCGTGTGGTGGGGTTTCGGCAAGTACCGATCCGCGTTGAAGGTTCGCAATAATCAGATTGCAAACCTGGAGAACGAAAAGCAACAGTTGGTCGAGAAGCAGCTGCAGGGAGAATACGCCAATCGTCAAATGGGCGAATACATGGCGCGATCGTTGCCGGGCGACCCGCAAATTGCCCAGAGCAATTACCAGCAATACTTGTTGAACATGGTCCAGGCGAACGGTTTGACAAAGGCGGTCGTCGATCTTAACAGTACGCGGCCGATTGGCGGTTTGTATCAACAGATCGACTTTCGCGTTCAAGGGAACACGACTTTTCCGAACTTCATCAGTCTGCTGCACGATTTCTACGCTCGGGATTACTTGCATCGGATCCGCGACTTTTCGATTCGTCCGACCAAGGAAGGGGACTTCCGTGTCGAGCTGTCGATCGATGCGATCGCGTTGTTAACGGCTCCCGAGAACCTGCCACCGCGAAAGGAACCTTCGTGGCGCGTCGATGGAGATGCTACGGCGTACACCGAACCGATCATGAATCGCAACCTGTTCGAACCACCCAACAGCGCGCCACGCTATGAGGGTCGACCGGAGATTGAGGCGATTGTTGGCCGCGAGTCGCCAGCCCCTCTGACCTTCAAGGATCCCGAGGGACACGAGATGAAATTTGAGTTCGTCGAAACCCCGCCCGATTTCGTTTCGCTCGATTCGCGCAGCGGAACATTGAAAGTCGACAGCCCGGAGAAACGCGAGTTCGAGATTCTTGTGCGCGCAATCGACAGCGGGTTTCCGCGTCGTACCACTGAGCAGAAGTTGACGATTAAAGTGGTCGATCCGCCGCCGCCCCCGCCCGAAGACCCGCCGAAGCTTGCGTTTGACGACGCCACGCAAACCGTGTTGACCGCTCTGGTTCAAGGCCGTGATGAGTGGACCGCGTGGATGCATGTGCGAACACGCGATAAGACGTTGCGTTTGAAAGTCGGCGACCAGTTCGAGATCGGCAGCCTTAAAGGCGAAGTCGTGGCGGTGACTCCGCGTCACGTTGAGCTCGAGATCGATGGTCGACGTTTCACGCTCAAGCCGGCCGGCAACCTCAGCGAAGCGGCAAAGCGTTCCCAGGAAGATTGATTCGCACGCCGCCATAGAACGACGCATTGGGGCTCGTCTTGAGCACTGCGGTCCAGAACGCTTCGTCCATTCGATGCCAATCACTTTCGATTGAGTTTCGACACGGCCCGCGCGCTGTCGACGACGTCAACTTGAACGTGCCCGCGGGCGAAATCCTTGCGCTGATTGGTCCGAGTGGCTGTGGGAAAACAACCCTGCTGAGATTGATGGCTGGTTTGGACCAGCCGACCGATGGCTCCGTCGAGCTCGAGCCACCCGTGCCTCCGTCGCAAGGTGGCGTTGCCTTTGTCTTCCAGGCTCCGACATTATTGCCGTGGCGAACAGCGCTCGAAAACGTGATGCTGCCGCTGGAATTAATCGCGCGCCGGTCGTATGCCCAGCGACGACTCGCCGCCGCCGAAATGCTTCACGCTGTCGGGCTTGCAGACGCCTCGGAACGATTTCCGCACCAATTGTCCGGCGGCATGAAGATGCGTGTGTCGATTGCACGGGCGCTGATCACCGACCCGAGTTTGTTGCTGTTGGATGAACCCTTCGCGGCGCTTGACGACATGCTCCGCAATCAACTCGGAGAACTGGTGCGTGAATTGTGGCAACGTCGACGATTCACCGCAGTGTTGGTCACGCACAACGTCGCGGAGTCGATTCTGATGTCGCACCGCATCGCCGTGATGCACCAGGGACGCTTGAGCGGTGTGGTTCATAATCCGTTGCCGCAACCACGCAGCGAATCGTTGCGGACCACGGCGGAATTCGGAAATTTCTACGGTCGAATCCGCGATGCTTTGCGCGGCAGCGAGAACGGGGGCGACACTTGAGTGGCGACACGCCGAATTGGAGTGCGCGGGATACAGCGGCGAGTGCGGCGTTGGTAATGGCCGTCGCGGTGGTTGCGCTTGTTTCTTGGGAGGGAATCGTTGCGGTGTTCGAGTTGCCCAAGGCGCTGCTGCCGACGCCTCGGCAATGTTGGCACGCGGCTGTTGAACATCGACGGGCGTTGATTCAGGGGACATTCTCAACCGGACTCGCGGCGATCGTCGGATTGTCGGCGGCCGTCGCATTGGGAGCACTTTTGGCTGTGCTGTTCAGCCAGTCTCGAAAGCTTCGTCTGGCGTTGTTTCCCTACGTGATTCTTTTGCAAACCGTTCCGATCGTCGCCGTCGCACCCTTGTTGATCATTTGGAGCGGCTACACATTTCGTACCGTCGTGATCGTGACCGTCATCGTCTGCCTGTTTCCAATCGTCAACAGCGTCACGACGGGGTTGTTGTCAGTCAATCGTGACACTTCGGATTTGTTTCGACTGTATGGTGCGACGCGCATCAAACGCCTGACGCGGTTACAGATTCCTTCGGCGGTTGGACATCTGATGCTGGGGACCAAAACGAGTGCCGGGCTGGCTGTGATTGGTGCGATCGTTGCCGAGTTCTTTGTCGGCAACGGAACGAATTACGACGGACTGGGGACATTGATGACGGGATGGCAGGCACTGACAAAAACGGATGCTCTGATCTCGGCTCTGTTCGCTTCGGCACTGCTGGGTTTGGCCCTGTTTGCGTTGGTCCATTTGATCTCGGTGACCGTGCTTCGCCGCTGGACGCAATCCAGTCAATGAGCACCCGTGTGCGCGGCCCCGCGAATCGGCGATGATGACCGCCGTGCCTTTTCAACCATTCCCAGGGGTTCACGCTTTGAATCGATCCATCTTGATTTGTGCCGGTCTGTTGGTCGTGTTTGCCGCCGGCTGCAATGCAGCGGGCGACCGCACTGCGTCGCCCGAATCGCAATCGTCCTCGGCGGTCACCGTTCAATTGAACTGGTATCCCGAGGCGGAACATGGCGGCGTTTATCAGGCGGTTGCTGATGGCACCTTCGCTGAAACCGGTTTGCAGGTGGAGATACGGCCTGGGGGCCGCGCGACGCCTGTTGCGCCAGAGTTAGAATTGGGGCGGGTTCAGTTTGCTTTTTCCAACGCTGATGATGTTGTGGTCTACCGTCGCCAGGGGTTGGATATCGTCGCTGTTCTGGCAGCGATGCAGGACAGCCCGCGTTGTATCCTGGTCCGCGAAGAGAGTGGTGCCAAAACATTCGAAGATTTGGCGGGCATGACGCTGCAGCGGCAACCGGGACGACCGTTCCTCGAGTTCATGCGCTCGCGCGGGATTCTCGACAAGGTCCAGGAGGTTCCCTATCACGGCAGTGTTTCATCGTTGGTGTCGGATCCCAACATTGCGATCCAGGCTTATTCGTTTGCCGAACCTTTGTTGGCCGAGCAGCAAGGTGTCAAGGTTCGGCGATTGATGGTGAGCGACCTTGGTTGGAATCCGTACTCCAGCGTGTTGATCACAACTGGCGACCTGATCCGCAGCGACCCGGAACTGGTCCGCAAATTCGTCCAGTCCTCTCGCCGCGGTTGGCAACACTATTTAACCGATCCGACCGCGGGGAACGCTGTGATCCTTGCTGCGAACCAGCATGGGATGACGGCCGAAGCGCTTCGATTCGGAAGCTCAGAGTTACGCAATCTGGCAATGCCGAATGATCTTCCGCCCCAATCGGTCGGCATGATGACGCTCGAACGTTGGAGCACGCTTGTCGAGCAAATGGACGATTTGGATCCCAAGGAATCCGGCAAAGTGAAGCCCGAAGACTGCTTCACAACTGAGTTTCTGGAATAAGGCGTTCATGCCGCGCGACGTTGCGCTCCGGGACCGATGTGCCGTCCAAGCGTTTCGATCTCCAGGAGTAACAATCCCTTGGCGACGGTGCCTGCCGAAGGTCGTGCCGATGGGTCGTCCGAAACCATTGCTTCGACCAGTTCCGCCACCGGCTCCATCAATGCCGTGTTGACGTTTTCACAGCGGATCATCCATTGCCAAAGCACCCGGCCAAGCGAAAAGATATCCATCGACGGCATCGACGCCATCTCGCCGGAAAGCGTTTCGGGCGCACTGTAGTTGGGCGTCCCCCGGTAGATGTGGTGCGACGCGGTGTGGACTCGCGATGCGAATCCGAGATCGATCAGAGTCACGTGCCCGCGAGGCCCGACAATCGCGTTTTGCGGTTTCACATCGCCGTGTACCCAACCGCCCGTGTGCAAGGCCTCGAGTGCCTGGGCGGCCTGGCGGACAAACCAAAGGGCGACCGGCAGCGGTTTGAGTTTGGTCGAATCGATGTGATCTTGCATCGTGTGTCCGTCGAGCCGCGGCATCACCACATAGGGCGTGCCGGCCGTCATCGATGCATCAAGAACTGCGATCAGATTCGGATGGCCGACTGCGGACGCTGCGGAAATGTATTGACCGATTTGGCGACGAACCTCGACGTTTCGGTCGCCTCCCACCGCACGCTTGATCACGTAATCCCAGCGGGGGTTCGATGCGGCATCGGCCGGCTGGGCAAGTGCGACCACGGCGCCGTCGCCTTGGTGAAGCGTTCGACCAACTCGCCAGATCCCCAGGATCGATGGTCCGTCGCAGTTTTTTCCGGCGTTTTTTGGGGAAACGTGGGTCACGAAGACGATCCTCGGGCAGATGACTGGAGCGGGAGACCAGAGTCAGGGTCTTCCTCTGAATCGTCTCGCGCGGCAACGCCGGACGACTGACACCGCCGCGCGTCGGCAAACTCTTCCAAGCTTTCCCAACCGGCACACGCGCCGTCGCAGCTCAGACGATTGCGGCCTTCGCGGTTGATCCATTAGGCTGAGCGTCCGATCGAATCCGCCCCCGATACTCAGAGCAAATCAAATGGATCCATGGCCAATCGGTGTTTTCGCTTCCGTCGACGCCGGCTTGGGCGTGGCTTGGGATGTGATCGCGGAGCTTTCGGTACCCACCATCCAACTGCACGCTCCACACCCCGAGAAGCGGAACCAGGCTTCAGCCGAGGATTTCAACGCTCAGTTGCACCAAATGGGCGTGAAATGCACAGCTGTCTTCGGTGGCTTCGAGGGGGAAAGCTACGCCGATATCCCCACGGTGGTCCGCACCGTCGGTTTGGTTCCGCCGGAAACGCGTCAAAGTCGTCTTGCGGAAATGCGACAGATCTCCGATTTCGCCAAGTGCCTGGGGTGCGACACCGTTGCGCTGCATCTTGGATTTGTCCCGCACGATACCGCAGCGAAAGATTACGCGCCGATCGTTGATGTGACACGCCAATTGTGCGATCACTGCGAATCCAACGGCCAATTCCTTCACCTGGAAACGGGTCAAGAAACCGCAGACGGATTGCTCCAATTCATTGACCAGGTCGACCGCGCGAATCTGAAGATCAACTTCGATCCGGCCAACATGATCTTGTACGGAACCGGCGACCCGATCGAAGCCTTGCAGAAAGTTGGCCAGCACGTTCGCAGCGTGCATTGCAAGGATGGTACCTGGAGCGATAAACCGGGTGAGACCTGGGGCGCCGAGGTCCCGCTCGGCCAAGGTGACGTGGGGATGGAAAACTACCTGCGAACTCTGCACCAGATCGGTTACACCGGGCCGTTGACCATCGAACGGGAAATCCCCCAGGATCCCGATCGGCAGCGGGCCGAAATCGGCCAGGCGATTGAGTTGCTGAAACGGCTGCGCAGCGAAATTCTCGGTTGATCCCGCGGTGTGTCCGGAAATCCCGCAGATAGACACAGTGAGTCACTGAGGAACCTAGGCACCGAGGAACCGGGATTGCCCGCGCGCGGTTCATGTTCCCCAGGCGATTTATCTCCCCCAGGGCGTCGGGCCGCGGAACCAATGCGATTTTTACGAGGAATTCGGCGATTCTGACGCCCCAGCTGGCGAAAGTGCCGAAATGAACAGTGACTGTGAATGCAGTCGAGTTGCATCTGCAGTTACGATTGCATAGAATTCCGTCCGATCGCTCACTTCCCCACGAAATCCCCAATCATTTTCGATGGCCCGTCCCAATCAATCCGCAGACCTTCTCGGAATCGCCTGTTCGGCGGGCTGTGCGGTGCACTGCGCGGCGATGCCCGTGGTCGCGACGGCTGCCCCGTCACTTGGATTTGCCTGGTTGGCCGGCTCGCTCGTGCATCAGGTCGCCGCGATCATGTGCGGCGTTTTTGTTTACAAGGCCATCGTGCCTGCGTGGCGGCGCCACCGTGACCGAGTCGTGATCGGCTGCGTCGCTGGCGGATTGGTCCTATTGATGCTGGCGGCTTTCGTTCTTCCCGATCCCTGTTGTGAGCCGACATCGGTCTTTGGCTGGTTCGGATTGCCTCTGCTGACGGTGACTCAGCTGCAGTGGCTGCTGGGTAGCGGGAGTGCCAATGTCTTGTTGATGGTTCAACCGTACCTGACACCCATCGGTGGCATCTTGTTGATCGTCGCGCACGTGATGAACCTTGACCTTGTGCGACGCGAATCGCGAGGCATGTGCAAGAGCACTGGCTGTCTGCAGACATCGAGTTGCTGAAGCGTTTCTCGGTATGACGTGGAACGTAGCGAATGTCGTCAAGACTTTCGGCCTGGACAACCAAGCAACGCGTCTTGATGGCAAGTCCCGCCCGTCACAACATCACTGACTATCCCTTCGCGT
>JAHELS010000025.1:0-3546 GCA_024644085.1 Rhodopirellula sp. | reverse complement strand
CTTCGCGTCGCCGCCGCGCGGAATTGAAAGTTGAAATGAGGCGCCCCCGGCCTTTGTTGGCTGGTAGCACAGACTTCCACCAAGTGCGATTGCGGTCTGGCGAGCCAGTGCGAGTCCGAGCCCGACGCCGGCGGCGGTTTCCGCAGCCCGCTCAGCCGACTTGGTGAAGGGGCGGAAGATTGTCGATCGCAGTGACTCGGGAACACCAGGTCCGTGATCGGCGACGGTCAGCCGAACCGACCGCGGATCGATCTCGGCCGTAAAATGGACTCGCCGGTCAATGGCCGAACCGGCATACTTGGCGGCGTTATCGACCAAATTGAACACAACCTGTTCCATTGCGGGCGGATCGGTGGTCCATCGACCGTCGCCTATTTGATCGACGACGAGCGACATGTCGACGGCGTCCAGCCGAGCGGAAAGGCGTGGCGAGATCCGCTCGATCCATTCCGAGAGCATGACTGATTCCAGCGCCGCCCTTTTCGACGTTTGCTGCAGTTTCGAGTAACGCAGCACGTTGTCGACCAGGTGCGTCAATCGATCGGCTTCGCGACGCAGCGTCTCAAGATATTCCTTGCGATCCTTCGGGTCACTGACCATATCTCGTGCCAACAGATCGCTGTACAGTCGGAATGTCGTCAAGGGAGTTCGTAACTCGTGGGTCACAGCCGACACGAAGGAAGCACGTCGCTCGCTGGTGGCGATCAATCGGCTCAATGCGATTGCGGCAATCACTGCGGCCACCAACAGTGCGCACCATGCGAACAGCAACGCAGTGTGTGTTGGTGACCAATCACGATTCGCAACGACCCCGTCGGGGAGGACGACCATGGCGGGTAGCGCGGCCAACGTTCGCGCAGGGTCGATTGTATCGACCTGCTTGACACCCAGTAGATCCGCACCGGGCACCAGATCTTGAATGTCATCGAGTAATGACCGGCGCAGTGCCGGCCAATCGACCCATGCTCCTTCGAGTTCACCCTCTGCCGCACGACCCGTTCGGACCACAACAAGATGCTCGTCAATCCAGGCCGAGATCAGCCGCGTGGGGTTGCCCTCGTCACTGGATTCTTCATTTGCTGCGACGCCGAGCGTTCCAACGCCCTTCCCCGCTTTTCCCTTACCCCCTTTTCCGGTGCCGTACCACGTATTGAACTCGAGTTGTTGTTGAACGACGGCACCTCGATTGGCGAGTTCCCGCTGAGAGAGGTCGCCAGACTGCGGCACCTGGATGCCGTACGCCTGGACAAAGGATTGGTCGATTTCGAATTCGGGGATCAACTCCTCGACCGCCGAGACAACCGATTCGACTGGTATCGCCTTGACCAATCGCTGCCAATTCTCGTCACTTGAACGGTCCGCTGGATTCGGCGCATCACCGGCTGCTCGCCCTGGGTCGTCCACAAGACCTTCGCTGTTCAGGTCGCTTTCGTTGCTCAGCGGCATCATCATGAATTCCTGGGACGCAGGATCACCCGCGGCTCGATTACGGGCGGCTCGACTACCGGCGGCTCTATTACCAGGTGCTCTGGCGATCGAAAATCGCGCGATCACGAAGTTGTCCGATCCGGCACTGAACAAGTTCTCCGAGAGATCAGCGTCGTGCAACGTGGCAATGTAAGGCCCAAGACGCGAATCGAGCCTCCACAGAGCGACGCGAACATTCTGTTGAACTTGCTCGCGCTGTTGGCTGACCTGCTGCTGACGGCTCAGCCTCAATGCGTGGCGTGAGAGCACAGCGAGACCAGCGGCGGTGAGCACCAGCCCCAGGGCAAACAAGCACCAAAGAGTTCCCGGCTTGGAAAGAAATCGTCCCAGCGACCAAAGCTTTCTCATGAATCTTTGACCATTTCTGGATCCATCAAATAACCCTGGCCGCGGACTGTCTTGATCACTTCCGCATTGTCGCACGCTGGCCGCAGTTTCTCACGCAGCCGGGCCACATGCATGTCGACCGTACGGGTTGTGACACCCTTGGCATCGATCTGCCACACTCCCCTCAGTAGTTCATCGCGATCGATTACCCTTCCCGGATGGCGGGCCAGATAGTCAAGCAGTTTTGCTTCCCGTTCGGACAACACCTCGATCGTGCCATCGCGTCGACGCAGTTCGCGGCTGTTCCAATCGAGCTCGCCGGCGGGAAGAACCAGCTCAGCGTGCAATGCACTGCGCGCGGGTGAGCGCCGCAACACGGCTTCGACACGGGCGAGCAGTTCGTCGACGCTGAATGGTTTGACGACATAATCGTCCGCACCGAGCCGAAGTCCCCGCACGCGATCGTATTCTTCGCCCCGGGCTGTCAACACGATTACCGGCAAGGTCGGTTTCTCTTTCCGAATCTCGGCAAGAACGTCGAGACCATCACCGCCCGGCAACACGAGGTCAAGCAGGACGAGATCGCAAGGTTTCTCAAGCGACATTGAGATGCCCAGATCCGCACGCTCAGCCTGCCACACGACATAGCCGCCGGCTTTCAAGGAATCGACGATCCCGCGACGAATCGCCGGATCGTCTTCAATCGTCAGGATGCAGGATGCGGACAAGCGGTCCTCGTTTATCTAGCCAGCTTCGAGTTTAACCCGGAAGGGGGAATCGATGACAAGTCGGATTTGCGAGCGGTGGAATCATCTGGGACGATTCGGCCACCATTTTCCAGAGCCGCAAACCGTGACTCGGGAGCCAATCCAAGCCAGGGATCGTCAAGCGGCATCTGAAAAACTTCCGAGTAAATCAATTGAGTCAGCTCGTCGTAGTCGATCGGTTGGCTGGCGCGAGCGAACATGTCGTCGATCCGCGTCTGAAGCGCGTAAAGGTTAAACACCGTGTCCCGTGCGATGGTCTGTTCGACCGGCTGGACCGAACGCAGAATCGGGACTTCCGCGAAGGACTTCGTCGGGGCCAGCCGCATCGCGATTTCCGCGCCCGCTTGCAGCTGGTTGATCAACTGGTAACTGGTCGCCGAGAGCGTGGTCGGACGTGATGCGGCCAATTCCGTCCATTTCGGATCGAGTGGATTGAGCTCCGAGATCGATTGATTCGGGGTAATGGCCAACGTGCTCTCGCCGCGACGCCGCTCGGCACGATCCCGATGAAAGGTTGTCACGGCATCCCAGAAGGTCGTATCGCTTCCGCGGTCGGCCGACGACCACAGCTGGTCGACTTCGCTGATCCACACTTTGAACGAGTCAGGTGAAACGAGCCCTGGCAACGCATCGATCGGGCGTCCTTGCGTATCGAGCAGGAGGTGGACGCTGTTGCCCGTCAAAGGTTGCCTCAGTTTGCGACCGTCGCCAAAGTCGATCGTGACAACGGGGACATCACGCACCCCTTGCCAGTGCAGTACGAAATCCTCGCGGAGCGACGCTGCAATCTCCGGATCCGGGTACAGGAACGTCCGGAAGAATCGGCTGTTGGCGCAACTCAGGTCCTCGTCGAGTCGTCCGAGCATTCGAAGGCTGAGAATGGGCCGATTTGTGTTTCGTGCCTGCTCCATCGCGGAGGACAGCGACGTGTGCCAGTAGAGCTTGGAATGCCTCGCGAATCTCT
>JAHELS010000429.1 GCA_024644085.1 Rhodopirellula sp. | reverse complement strand
CGAGGCGACCTCGGTGGTCAAGGGAATCATCACCGGCCAGGGCGGCAAGGGCGATGACGAGGGCCAATTGCTGAGTCATCTCGATCGGCCGGCCGAAACTCCGATGCGCTTGGTGCTCAGCGAGTCGCCGTTCTATGGCGAGTCGGGCGGTCAGGTGGGTGACACAGGCGTGATCAGCAACGACAACTTTGAATTCGTCGTGACCGATACGCGGAAACACGCTGGATTGATTGTTCACCTCGGCAAGTTGGTTCAGGGCGAAATTCATGAAGGCGAAACGTGCACCGCGAGGGTCGACGAGCAACGGCGCGGTGCACTCTGCCGAGCCCACTCCGCCACTCACATCCTGCATCATGCCCTGCACAAGAACGTCGGCCGTCATGCCGAGCAACAGGGCAGCAAAGTCGAAGCGGACCGGCTGCGATTTGACTTTACCAATCCCAAGGCGATTCCCGACGAAACGTTGGTCGCGATCGAAAACGACGTCATCGAGCTGGTGGAAAAATCCGATCCGATTCGTTGGGACACCGTACCCCTGGCCGAAGCACGCGCCGCGGGCGCGATGATGTTATTCGGCGAAAAATATCCCGATCCCTGCCGGATGGTCTCGATCGGAGACTTTAGTCGAGAGTTGTGCGGAGGCACCCACTTGACCAATACTTCCCAGGTGCAGGCGTTTGAGATCGTTGTCGAGGAAAGCGTATCGACCGGCACGCGTCGAATCGAAGCCTTGACCGGCGGCCGCGCTGAAACGCATCGCACGCAAACACGGCAGCTGTTGGACCAGGTTGCCGGCGCTCTGGGGTGCAAGCCGGATCAGGCACTTGCCGCAACCGTGCAATTGACTGACGAAGTTCGCAAGTTGAAAAAGGAGTTGGCCTCGGGAAAGGCGACCGAGCACAAAGAAAGCTTCCAATTCGCTGGCGGCGACCAGAAGACGAACCTCGATGATTACTACTGGGTCCGCAGTGCGGTTCGCGATATCACCCGACGATTGAACGTTGCTCTCGACGACGTGATTGATCGAATTGAATCGCTGCTTTCGGATCGCAAGAAGTTGGTCAAGGAGTTGAAACAGGCCACGGCTGGTGGAAAGCTCTCGGCGGATGATCTATTCAACGAAGCGGAACAGGTCGGTGACTCACTGCTGATCGTTGCCGATACGCCGGGCGCGAATCCGAATGTCATGCGCGGTTGGATCGACCAGATCCGAAAGAAGAGCCAATCACCCACGGCGGTGTTGCTGGCCGCGGTCCAAGGCGAAAAGGTGCTGTTGGTCGGCGGTTTGAGCAAGGCCTTGGTGGAGCGGGGATTGAAAGCTGGCCAGTGGGTCGGCCAAGCTGCCGCGGCCGTCGGTGGCGGAGGGGGTGGCAGGCCCGACATGGCACAGGCGGGTGGAAAAGATCCCAGTAAGTTGCCCGCTGCGCTCGAAGCGGCGAAGCAGTCGATGCGTGAGCAATTGGCGCAGTAACTCGCCGCTTTTTACGTAAAAACGGGGCCTTTTTTCAGCTGCTCTGGTGCGGGATACCGTTTTGCAAGCAAGGCGGCATCATCTTTTTTTCCGCACGCGGACTCCACGCGGCGAATTAGCGTTGACATCCTGAAGCGACGCTTGCTAATCCCCGATTCAACGTAGCAGCAATCAGGACGGGCGTTTTGATTGGCTGTGAGATCGATACCACCATCCACTACTGGAGTTTCATCGTTGGTGAACGCTTTGCGGGAAACGTTCGCTGGCCTCCCAACTTGGTCGGAGCGTCATTCGCCTGGCACGACGGTTTCTGGGTCAATCGTCGCGTCGGGTGGCTCCACGTTGAAACTTCACTGAGCATCGGGGCGCCGCTTTGGTGGCGCCCCGGTGCCAGGATACACTTGAAGAACTTGGAAAGAACGGAAAGCGTGATCGTACTCTCAGGCCTCGCGCCCTGATGTACTCCGCGTTCCGCGTTACCTCTGCACGTCGCCGTGTCATGGCCGTGCAGCGTCGTGAATCCAGAAGTCCGACTCGGCTCTCGAACTGCTGCCACCGATGTCCCGCGACACTCAATCGGACGAAACTCAGAACGACGCCACAAGTGCCGGCGAGAGGGTGGCTCGATCTCAAGAGCGGTCCAGCCCCAAACCCGATGCGGGATCGCCGGCAACAGCCGCGGCGGACAACGCACCTGCGGTCGTCTCGACGCCGATCGACGCGATCGAGCGCGTGCTCGGCGGGGAATCGCCAGCGGTGGAGACCAAAGATGCGCCGCGAGCTTCGGCTGCGGGTGCACCACCTGCCGCGCAAGCTGGAGCCGACAGTTCGGTTGAGAATGAGGCGCCGCCCGAGGAGCCGCAGCCGAGGCGGCTGACGCCGCACCAGATGCGTCGGCGACAGCGTCAACAAAGGATTGTCTTCGCCGCGGTATTGGCAATTATCTTTCTGATCACTTTGTGGGGGACTCGCGAAGTCTTCACCAACATCGATGACAAGGACGACGTTCTCGGAATCGCGCCTTACGTCTTGTTTGATCAGATGTGCACCGACGTAAAGAAACACGAAGGGACCAAGCTGCATACGACCTACTTCGCAGTTGACGACACGATGATTCCCCAGATCCGTGAGATGAAATCACTCAAGACGGTCATCTTTGATCGGGGCGCGGTCACGGATCGTTCGATCGAATCGATCGCTACCTTACCCGAATTGGAACATCTGCGGCTGAGACTCTCACCGATCTCCGATAAAGGGCTCGAGGCGCTTTCGAAAGTTGAAACGCTGTGGTATTTGAATCTGCCTCACAGTGAATGCACGTCCAAAGGTGTCGCCGCGCTCGCAGCGCTACCTCAGCTTCGTCAATTGAGAATTGGATCACCCCTATTGGGCAACGAAGTGACACGTGAGATCGCTTCGATCGATTCGCTGCGCGGAATCCATCTGATCGGAGTTCCGATTACCGACGAGGGGCTCAAAACACTCGCGGCGATGCCTCATCTGGAATCGCTTTACCTCGATGACTCGGCGGTCACCGAGGCGGGATGGCAATGGTTGTTTCGCGAACATCCGCATCTGCACGTCCACATTGACCAAGTCCATCATGATCGTGACCCCAAAGCCCATCGCCACCACTAGGTTGCGTTGATCGGGCTCCAAGCGAGGCCCACAGAGATCCCGTCCCGGTCAGACGTGTCTGGGAATCAGGAATGTCCGGTGGCCGCGCCGTCGGATGCGGGCGAAGCCCACAGGATGCGCGCCAAACGCAGCGGACCAGTCGTTAGAATTGTAACTCGAATCGCTTCGTGTTCGTGCGAATTGTCTTCACAGGGAGAAACGTCAGCATGCCCTCGGTTTTG
>JAHELS010000428.1 GCA_024644085.1 Rhodopirellula sp. | reverse complement strand
TGATGGATTGTTGTGGCGCGGCTGGGACTTGTTCCGGGATTACTCGGGCCACTTGATGACAAACTGGGGCGCGCATTCGATCGACATGGTTCAGTACGCTCTGGGGACCGATGACACAGGCCCGGTGGATATCATTCCTTCGGATAATCTCTCCGAGGGACAACTCGAAAACGATTGGCAGGAAAAATGGCGAGAGAAGACACCACATCCGCCGGGCCCCTGGTCGACCGCTTCGCGTTTTCGCCCCGTCACGATGACCTATCCCAACGGTGTCACCCTTCGACTGGTACCCGGTGTCCGGGCCGCGACGTTTTACGGCGAGAAAGGCCGGATGGTGATTGCCCGCAACCGTTATGAAGTCGATCCGCCAGATCTGATCACCGAGGGACCTGATCCGCGCGTCCTCGCGAAATGGGACGGCACCGGGCACGTCGCACGGCCTCATCTGCAAAACTGGATCGACTGCATTCGATCTCGACGAGCGCCCAATGCTCCGGTCGAGGTGGGGCACCGAAGCGCAGCCGTTTGTCATCTCGTCAACATCGCGCGCGAGCTGAACGTACCTCTGCGTTGGGATCCGCATCGAGAATTGTTCCCCGACAACTCCAGGGCGAACCAACTTTTATCTCGTCCCCGCCGCGCCGGATTCGAATTGCCCGCTTTCTGATCGTTCGCCAGGAAACCGAGTTACTGTGCCGGTGCAACCCGGATCCAGTCCACAAGGATTTCGAAAGGTCCGGCCTTTTTATCACCCAGCAGGATGCCGACCGAATTGACCTGCGACGGCTGGAGTTCTGCATTGCGAACAGGCCGGCCAAACGACATCGCCTGCAATCGCGCGAGCGGAATACTCACCTCGGTCCATTCATCCTGCTTGGTCTCGAAGTCTGCCTGGTAGGAAAACGCGACTTGTCTCGTCGGGACATACGCGTTGAGTGTGTATTTGCGGCCGTCGCCCTTGACCCTCAACAGAATCGCATCTCCGTCGTTGAGGTTCAAATCTTTTGGCCTCGATCGGACGGATGCGAATCCACCGTTATTCTCCAATGACAATTCGCCGAAAAATCTCATGTGTCCGTCGGCATCCATTTCGATCCTGCCCTTCGATAGACCGCCCATGACGCCATCATTCACGATCTGCCACTCCCTTGCGCTCGCGTCGTCAAAGTCGAATAGGGCCCGACCGACCTCGTCAGCATTCAGAGTGGGGATCGCGACGAACAACGCGAGATGGAAAACAGGCAGGGAGAACGGGGTGAGTCGCATTTAGATTGTCCGGGGGTTGACCGTGTCCAGCTGTTGATCGACTGGTAAAGCGTAGTTGTTTGGCAAGCTGGAGAAGAAGGGGAGGGTCACGGGTGCGTCGCGTCCATCGCGCCGCATTGCCCGATCATTAAAAAATATTCTTCTCGATGCTGCGATCATTATTGGCCGAGATTCACATCGAATCATCCCAAAAAGAGCTGCATTCGTATCGACTAGCGACACGTCAACCCCTCGGGTTACGAAAACCGCCGTAGCGGCAACCGCGGGCACACGAATTTTGTTTTTGCGGACTTTTTTGCATCCAGTTTCCCTCGCCGTGCGAATCCTCATGCAGCCGGTTGGAACACCCCGGCTGAACAACTCACTTAACCCGTTCGAGGACCTACTGATGAAAACTTTTGTGAAGTATTGCCTTTCGCTCGCCGTCGCAACAACGATGGCCACGAACGCTCTTGCCGCGGACATCGTCGACACGGCGGTTCAGGCGGGAAAATTCAAAACGCTCGCCGCTGCCCTTGAAGCGACGGATCTCGTCAAGGTGCTCAAGGGTAAGGGGCCGTTCACCGTGTTCGCGCCCACTGACGACGCATTCGCCGCTCTCCCCGATGGGACCGTCGAAACGCTTTTGAAGCCGGAGAACAAGGCGAAGCTCGCTGGAATCCTGACCTATCACGTCGTCGCCGGACGCGTCCCGGCCGACCAGGTCGTCAATCTTAAGGGTGCCACGACCGTCAATGGCCAGCGTGTCGACATCAAAGTCGACGGAAGCACCGTAATGGTTGACGGTGCGAAGGTGGTCGCGACTGACATCGAGACCGACAATGGGATCATTCATGTTATCGACTCCGTGATCCTGCCGGCAGACAAGACGATCCCGCAAACCGCATCGGACGCCGGTTCGTTCACAACGTTGCTCGCCGCTGCGAAGGCAGCCGGATTGGCCGAGACGCTTGGAACCGACGGCCCCTTCACCGTCTTCGCGCCGACCGACGAAGCGTTCGGAAAATTGCCCGCTGGGACAATTGAATCGTTACTGAAGCCCGAGAACAAGCAGCAACTTGCCGACATTCTGAAGTACCACGTCGTTTCCGGGCGTGTTTACTCGGACGATGCTGTCAGCGCCAAGTCCGCAAAGACTTTACTTGGTTCTTCGATCCGGGTGAACGTCCGCGACACGGGCGCGTTCATCAACGACGCCAAGCTCGTGAAAACCGACTTGGACGCATCCAATGGCGTCATTCATGTCATCGATTCGGTCTTGATGCCACCGCCAAAGAAGGCCGATGCCCGAAAGGTACTCAATGATGCAATTGCCCATGGCGCGCCGCTGTTCAATGCGGGCCACCACGCAGCCTGTGCCGATCTGTACGAGCAAACGATTGCACAACTGATGGCTTCGACGAGTGAACCGGGCATGAAGCACCAAATGGAAACCGTTCTGACATCGGCGCGGCACCAGCACTGCCCGACCGAGCGTGCCTGGACGCTGCGACGCGGAATGGACCGCATGTACGCACAGATGACGTCCAGTTATTAATGCTTCTGTTTGCCTGACCGGAGCGGCCGCCGAATGAACGGCGGCCGCTTTGCGATTTTTCGCAACATTCCTTGATTACCGAGTGACGGCTAAGATGTGTGTGTCGCGGGCAAGTTTGCATCTTCTTTTCCGCACTCAGTAGGCTCGATCTCATCGCGGAATTTCATGGAATCCACACTGCAACAATCGATCCTGGCCAGAATCGCATCGGGCGACGAGTCGGCGGTCGAAACGTGTCTCGACCGATACGGGGGCCTCGTCTGGTCGCTGGCCAACAGACTTTGCCGTAGGGATGCAGAAGACGCGACGCAGGAAATCTTCGTCGAGATCTGGCAGAAGGCTTCCTCCTTCGATCCCAGTCGCTCCAGCGAGCCAGCCTTCATCACGATGATCGCACGCCGCCGACTGATTGACCGACTTCGACGCACCGGCAGATCTCCGGAATCCTCGCCTATCGTCGAAGATGTCGTCGACGTGAATTCGGTCGCCGAGCTTGATCCAGCCGAGATGGCTGACGAAGCCGCGAAAGCAGCCG
>JAHELS010000427.1 GCA_024644085.1 Rhodopirellula sp. | reverse complement strand
GGGCCTCAGCTCGCGTCCATCACCAACAAAACCAAAGAAGCGCTGCTGAATTCGATTCTCGATCCCAGCGCAGCGGTCGATGCAAAGTACTTCAGCTACTCGGTAGTCACAGAAGACGGTCGAAGTTTTAACGGAATGTTGGAAACCGAAACCGGCAGCAGCATCACGTTGCTCGCCGGTGAGGGAAAACGAACCACCGTCCTGCGACGCGAGATCGACATTCTCCAGGCATCGACCAAATCATTCATGCCTGACGGACTCGAGCAAGACCTGAATCCTCAACAGCTCGCCGATTTGATTCAGTTTGTACGTGATACGTTTCGTTAAGGACGAGAAAGCATCCGCCGCGTCACAAAATGCGGGTCCTTTGTTTCAACGTAGCATTCAAGATTGGGACAACCGTGTCACACTGGCAATCACTTCCCCTGCATCTTATTGCCCGGATCGCTCCGGGTGATACTTCCTCATCCAGGGATCCTGCTGAGCCTCGAGTCGCGATACAAGCTCGTCGACCATCGCCTGGACAAGCTCGCGAGTCGCTGGATCATCCGAATCGGCCAGATTGTTCGATTCCCATGGATCGGTCTCGAGATCGTAGAACTCCAGCTGCGGGCGGTGTAGGAATTGGTCAATCGTTCGCATACCAATCCTGTCCGAACCGCTGGCCCGAACGTTCACCCATGTGCGTCGCTGCACGGTATCGATCGGAAGTGGATATTCGGCTCGCCACAGAATATTCCAGATCAATTTGTAGCGTCGTCCGCGAAGTGTTCGCATCGGATAATGCGCGAAGACGTCATGGCCAACGTGGCTAAGAAGTGTTTGATCCCATCCGTTGGGTGCGTCTGTCTCAAGGATCGGCAGAATGCTTCGGCCGTGCAACGGATACTCGTCGAAAATCGTCTTGGTCCAGTCGAGTATCGTCGGCGTGAGATCGGTGAAGGCGACCAAAGCCTCATTGACGATTCCTGGTTTCGTCAATCCGGGTCGGCGTATGATGAACGGAACCCTCACACCGGGCTCATAGTGAGTCCCCATCGCACCGGGTTCGGATGTGCCGTGATCGGCAATGAAGATGACGAGCGTGTCGGAAGCGTGATCATTTTCCTCGAGAACGTCGAGCACCTTGCCTACGCCGAAATCCAGCCTGGAAATCTGTTGGTAGTATCCCGCCATGCCTTCGCGCACCTGTGCGTTATCAGGCAGAAACGGTGGCGGAACGATCGATGAAGGATCGTATTTTAGCGCGTTGTATCCCTCGATCTCCTTTTTTACCCCCCAACCCCGACCGTCGATGGAAGTCGGATGCGGATCACTGAACGACATCACGAGAAAGAACGGTTTGTCATCGTCGTCCTTGAAAAACTGATCCACTTGTTTCGCCATCCAGACAACATCTCGCGAACTTCCCTTTGGTTTGAAATCGATCGGGTATTTTTCCAGCGGGCGAATGTGATCCTTGCCAACCAAACCGGTTCGATATCCGTTGGCTTTCAACATCGAAAAAACTGTGGTCACGTCAGGCCGAATCTCCTGATTGTGCTCTCGGTGCGGATGCGCGTATTGTCCGTTCGCGTGCGTCAGCAAGCCGGTGTAAATGACCGCACGACTGGGTCCGCATGAAGCGGTTGTCGCAAAGGCGTGTCGGAATCGGACCCCCTCGCGCGCCAGTCGATCGATGTTTGGGGTTTGGACCACCGAATTGCCGTAACAGCCGGTGTCGTACCAGGATTGGTTGTCCGAGATCAGCAACAGCACATTCTGCGCCTGCAGCTCGGCGCAGTGGGCAACAAGGGCAATCAAGATCGTGAGTGCGGGCTTCGTGAACATTGGAATCTAGATTCGGATAAAGAACTGTTTGCGATACATCCACAGCAATACCAGCCAAAAGAACGCAGCGATCAGGATTGCCTCGAGGAGCGGTTGCCATACGCCCCAGATTTGCCAGAACCCGCTTGGCAAGTGCGTCTTGAACAATCCGCGAACGAAAGGCTTCATCAGTTGTCCCATGAAATAGGCCGTGAGCGAATTGGTTCCGACCACGACGAAGAATGACGTCCAGCCTCGCCTCCACCCCTTTCGGTCGATTAGCCAATACAAGATTGCCAACCACCAAACCACGTACGCCCCCGAGAAGAGCGTCCACGACGGTGTCCACAACTTCTTGACGATCGGGCAAACAGGAGACCAAATCAAAGCGAGCACCATGCAGATGGTTCCGCCAAGAAGCAACCAAAGGACTTTGCGATCGTCATCGATGTCACGGTTCTTCAGCAGTTGACCACAGACAACTCCCAACAGCATCGTGACAAAAGACGGTATGAAATTGAGCGTTGAATAGGCATGGCCAGTGAATTCACGCGGGCGCGGAAAGAGATTCAAGAGCCAGAGATCGAATTGCTGAGGCATGCTCGTGCCATTGGCGAAGCCCCAGGGTGCCATGAGGAAGAAATAGCCAACCAGCACGGCGGAGGCGACAATGATCTGAATTGAAAGCCGTCGCCCGACAAGAAAAAAGAGAAACCCGTAGCCAAGTCCAATTTGGCTGAGCACGTTGGTAAACAGCCAGTTGGTCTGCGGTTTTCCCATTGACTGCAAGAGCACGCCGAGCAAAACCAGAATCAGAGCACGCACCCACGCGTGCGCAAGTCTCCTCGGGTAGGAATGGCCGAGCTGTTCCCGCTTCCCGTAGGAATAAGGCATGGAAACACCGACCATGAACATGAACGCAGGTTGGATCATGTCCCAAAACGAAAAGCCGACCAGCTTGAACTGGCTCGACCACTGCGGATGCGTCGTGTTGAATTTCAACCACTGCATCACAGCGTCATCAGGGTAGCTGTTGGCGACCTTCGCCAAGGAGAATCCGCCCGCGAACAACGTGAACATCACCATCCCCCGATAGACATCGAGCGACATCAGGCGGTGTGACGTCAACAGGTTCTGACCATCAGGCTGATCCTCACGGGACAAGTTCATGGGGAAATCCAGTTGCGATCCTGGCACATTGTTTTTGCTGTCGCTGCGCAGCGACTCGTCGATCGAACGACGATGCGCCGCAGGCTACTTGCGTCACCGGCCATCTTTGCGTTGAGCCTCCCCTTCGCCCAGCACACCTTCCAGCGATGCGGCAATCTTTGCATGGCTGAGCTGCGGATCGCCGGTCCGCTTGCCGTAGTCACGCAGCTCATTCGCCAATCGCCTCGATACCGACTGGGTTCCCGGTTGGCCGTAGAAGTTTCGCAACTCATCGGGGTCTTGCTGGGCATCGAAAAGCCACGGCGTGTCGTTAACCGAAAGAACCAATTTGTACCGCGCGTCGATTGCCGCAACCCACCGGGCTGTCT
>JAHELS010000426.1 GCA_024644085.1 Rhodopirellula sp. | reverse complement strand
TCGAAAGTCACCTACGGCCTGCTTCGTTCACTGCGATCTGAATACTGATTTCAACAGACTAAAGACTACGGACTATCTCCTACCTCAGTGTCCTCGCCAGGAATCGAACCTGGTCTACCCCCGTGCCAGGGCGACACAGGTACTCCATCGATTGGCTAATCCGAAGCTCGACTCCAGAAAGACTGGTTGACCTCGTGTGCCATTGACGATATCGTTTATCGTCGATTAACGATAAAGGTGCTGCCAGTGGCAAAGAATAAGGCTGGAAAACGCGGGTGCGATCCGACGCCGGTAAGCCTGCCCAATGATGCAAGTGCGGAGCAATTGGCACGGCTCGCTTGGGCAGTTGCTCATCCGGCCCGCGTTCGGATCGTGCGCCTGTTGATCAATCGCGAGGCCTGCGTCTGTGGTGAGATTGTCGCCGAGTTGCCGCTCGCCCAGTCAACGGTTTCGCAGCACCTGAAGATCCTGAAAGAGTCGGGGATGATTCAGGGTGAGATCGATGGGCCGACGGTTTGCTATTGCATCAATGGCGAAAAACTCAACGCACTGAAGAAGCTGATTGCTGCCCTCTGACTTTTTTTGAACACATTGATCGCTGTTCGGCGATGAACGATTTTGAGGAGATCGAAAATGAGCAAGGTTCAGATTTACGACAAGCCGATGTGCTGTTCGACTGGTGTCTGCGGTCCGCAGGTCGATCCAGTGTTGCCGAGATTTGCCGGCGATCTTGAGTGGCTTAAGTCACAAGGACACGAAGTCGAGCGATTTAATCTCGCTCAGCAACCGCAGGAGTTCACTACCAATGGACAGGTGCAGCAGTTTCTGGAAAGCGAAGGCGTCGATTGTCTCCCGCTGGTGATCGTCGATGATCGCGTGGTCAGCCGTAGTGCATATCCATCGCGAGAGAACCTCGCATTGTGGACCGGGACAACACTGAAGCCGGAAAGCCTTCCTATTTCTTCAGATGATGGGTGCTGCGGCGACACCGGATGCTGTTGAGAAATACAACGATGACACCACTTGCAAAGCCAACTCGCAATCTGTTCTTCACCGGCAAAGGTGGAGTCGGCAAGACATCGATGGCTTGTGCGACCGCTGTGCAGCTTGCGGAAGACGGTCTTCGAGTGTTGCTTGTTTCGACCGATCCAGCTTCCAACCTGCACGATGTGCTGGCCACGAAGATTGACAATGAGCCGACACCCATCAATGGTGTGCCGAACCTGCTCGCCATGAACATCGATCCGGCAGAGTCAGCGCGACAATACCGCGAACGGATGGTTGCCCCGTATCGCGGCGTCCTGCCGGATGCGGCCGTTGCCAGCATGGAAGAACAGTTCTCCGGTTCATGCACACTGGAGATCGCAGCGTTCGACGAGTTCTCACGATTGCTTGGTGACGATTCGGCGACATCGCAGTACGATCATGTGATCTTTGATACCGCTCCGACCGGCCACACGCTCCGATTGCTGACGCTTCCATCGGCTTGGTCCGGTTTCATGGAAGCGAATACGACTGGCACGTCGTGCCTTGGGCCGTTGGCCGGCCTTCAAGCTCAGCAGAAGCTCTACCAGCAGAGTGTGGCAGCACTGTCAAACGCCCAAAAAACAACACTCGTGCTGGTCACTCGGCCAGAAATGTCCGCACTCCGCGAAGCAGTTCGTACAAGCGGTGAACTGAAGCAGCTTGGCGTGAAGAACCAACGGCTCGTCGTCAACGGCATGTTTTCGGCTCAGGCGGATGACGACGAATTCGCAGCCGCGATGCAGTTGCGATGCGAACAGGCATTGGAGTCCATGCCGGCTGAAATCGCATCGCTGCCGCGAACTTCGATACCACTCCTGCCGGCGGGATTGTTGGGAATTGAAGCTCTGAAGCTGGTCGGCAGAACAAATGCAGGCAGCGAATTCACACCATCGGACGAATCGCTTCCGGAACTCCCCGTCGGACTACATGCCCTGCTCGAAGAAATCTCGGAAGCCGGACACGGCGTGGTGATGACGATGGGCAAAGGGGGTGTTGGCAAAACGACGGTTGCCGCATCGCTGGCCGTTGCACTCGCCGATCGAGGGTATGACGTTCTGCTTTCGACCACCGATCCGGCGGCCCATCTGGCAACGGCAATGGAAGGCGACGGCCTTCCCAATCTGGCCGTAAGTCGAATCGACCCAGTTCAGGAAACGAAAGAGTACACAGCCGAAGTTATGGCAACCGCGGGAGCAGATCTCGACGAACAAGGGCGAGCACTTCTGGAAGAAGACTTGCGTTCTCCGTGTACCGAGGAGATCGCAGTCTTCCGGGCATTCGCGCGTGCTGTCGCGAGTGGGAACGATCGATTCGTGGTTCTCGATACGGCACCAACCGGTCACACCATTCTGCTGCTGGATTCGGCTCTGGCCTATCACCGCGAAGTCACTCGCCAGTCCAGTCAAATGCCTGATTATGTCGAAGCACTTTTGCCGCGACTCCGCGATCCAAAATTTGCCCGCGTGCTGATCGTGACATTGCCGGAGGCAACGCCGGTCCATGAAGCGACGCAGCTTCAGGAAGACTTGAGGCGAGCCGATATTGATCCGTTCGCGTGGGTGATCAATCAGAGCTTTCAGCCACTGCCTGTCTGCGACCCCGTCTTGCAGCAGCGAAAGCAAAACGAAGTCTCATATATTCGCGAAGTCAGCAAGTCGCTCGCCCAACGGCTGGCAGTCCTGCCGTGGAAAAAGAAGTCGGCAACCGGAGTCAGCAGCCTGCGGCAGATCGCCGGTGATTCGGTCGGCGCAGGCAGTGCCGTGGAAGCCGCTCGGCACCAGCATGAACAAGGACCGTTCTCGCCATCGGTCAAAACCGACAAGGCAGGGACGAAATAACAAGGAGTGTGAACAATGACCGCCAAAAAACAATTTGGACCAAAGGGCTGGACACCGGAGCAACTCGCCTCCCTCGCGGGCAACACCTATGTCATCACCGGTGCCAACGTAGGTGCGGGATTCGAGGCGACGCCGGTGTTCCTGTCCAACGGCGCAAAAGTGGTGATGATGAACCGCAACGCCGATAAGTCAACCGCCGCCATCGTGGCGCTGAAACAGGAATTTGGCAGTGACGCTGACGTGACTTTCGTGCGCATGGACCTGGCGGTGCTGGATTCCGTGCGGGAAGCGGCGGCGGAGGTAATGGAGAAGGTCCCCCGCATCGACGCGCTCATCCTTTCCTCGTCCGGTCGGGGTGAGAAAAAATTGCTGCCGAGTTGCTTGAGTTGTGCGAGCCCTGCCGCCATTGCCAGCGGGTTGCCGGAAAGCGTGCCGGCCTGGTAGACCGGTCCGTCGGGGGCAAGCATGTCCATGATATCGGCGCGCCCGCCG
>JAHELS010000425.1 GCA_024644085.1 Rhodopirellula sp. | reverse complement strand
AACATCATTCTCACAGGCAACGTCCTCAACAACGTTGAACAACATGTTCTGTGGCGGTGTATTGTTGCTGAAGTGTGGATGCCGGCCCGTCGGTTCAACCGACAGAAAGAGCTTCCACGGTCCGCTGCGTACTGCTTGCAGTTGGTCTTGGTGATAATAGTAGAACGCTTCGTACGGCGACTTGGCATTTGGCTCGCCAAACAGCAACGGCGCTATGTCGTGCCCGTCAATCCGGTTGGTCACCGGTTTGGTGCCACCGGCAAGTTTTGCGAAAGTAGGAAGCAGGTCCATTGTGGTGGCAAGTTCCTCGCACACGGTGCCGGCGGGTACTTTTCCCGGCTGCCACGCGATGGTCGGGACGCGGAATGCACCTTCGGCGGTGGTGTACCCGCGTCCGTGCAGCGGCTGGTTCGATCCGCGGCTGAGATCGTTCGCGTTGGCGTTGATCGGTGCGCCGTTGTCGGAGGTCCAAATCACGAAGGTGTTTTCGGCAATGCCGAGCTCTTCGAGTTGATCGAGCATCATACCGATCGACCAATCGAGTTCCTCGATCGAGTCGCCCCAAGGTCCGTTTCTGCTCTTCCCCTTGAATTCGGGGCTCGAGAATGGCGTTCGTGTGCTGCCGGGCATTGCCTGCGGAAAGTAGAGAAAGAACGGTCCCTCTTTGTGCTCGGCAATCCACTGCATCGCGCGCTCGGTGTAACGTTTGGTCAGCCCGTCGCGATCGCATGGTGCTTCGATCACCGTTTCATTTTCCATCAGCGGCAGCGGCGGCCACTTCGATCCATCCGACCACACACGCTCGGTCATGTCATCGGAGTAGGGCACTCCGAAGAACCAATCGAATCCCTGACGCGTTGGCAGAAATGCCCCCTGGTCACCGAGGTGCCACTTGCCGACGATCGCGGTCGCGTAACCTTGGCCCTTCAATGCTTCTGCGATCGTCAATTCGTCCGGGTTCAACCCGTAAGGTGAAACCGGGCGCAGCACCCATCCGTCACGCTCGTTCGTATGCATTCCAACGCGCTGCGAATAGCAGCCGGTCATCAGGCTGGCACGAGATGGCGTACAGACGCCGGCGGTGACGCAAAAGTGCGTGAACTTTCGACCCTGCTTCGCCATGCGACTGAGATTCGGCGTTCGATGCAGCTTTGAACCGAAGGGTTCGATATCGCCGTAACCGAGGTTGTCGCAAAAAACGACGATGAAATTCGGTTTCGCATGCTCGGCCTGCAGGGGCGATCCGAAAAAAACGGCGGCAAGACCGACCGCAGAAAGAATCGTTACGGCGCGGGACAGCGGCGACTGCATTGTGATTGGCAAACCTTGTTGCGTACGTGGGCCTGGAACTCATGACTCAACAGCGAATCACGATTCTAATCTGGCCGCTTCGCCCGATGGGAGCTGCGATGGAGAACGGTCGCCGGACACCGCCACGCGGGCGGCAGAAGAAATCCCGACTTTCGATTTCTTTGCGTAAAACCGGGGTGTTTACCGCACGATCGTGCGCGCCGCCGCACTCGCCCAGCTTTCGGTGCCTGCGACGAACGCACGGACCAGGACCGGTCCTGTGACATTCGCAGGGAGCGTGACGCTTCGCGAGAATCGCTGGCCGGCCAGAACTCGGCTCGAAATCGTGATGATTGTCGTTTCGTTCGGATCGCCTTCGGTCACCGAGCCCAAGGGGCGATCGAATGCAACATGCAATTCACCCTCAATCGGGCTTTCAATCTGCAGTTCAAACGATTCGCCAAGCTCGTGTCCCGACGGTATCACGATCGAGAGCGGATGGGGGTGATGCAATCTCAGTGTCGGATCACCAATCAAGTTGTACAGCATCATGTGCTCGCGACGCTCCTCGACGAGATCAGTTCCGGGTGGGCTGACGACGGTAGCCAGGGCATCGATCATCATCCGCGTGCCGGACGTATCTTCCGAAACTTCGCGATTCATTTCCGACAAGGCGCTGAGCCAGGCATCACCGAGTCTCGGCAACTTTTGCTTGAAGATTCCGTCAATCAACCCGACTGCGGCCGTCGTATTTCCGTACGGCATCGTGACCCGGCTTCCGGCGAGAACTGCGATCGGCCCTCCCTCACTCAGGACCATTTCCTCGGCGATTGAGTCTTCGGGCGCATCCATTGCGCCGGTGTAACATGCCAACATCACTGCGATCGGTGAGCAACCCGCAGGCCGGCTGAGCCGATGGACGCTGCGATCGTCCAATACCGGCGTTCCATTGATGCTGCGCGGTACGCGGTCGAGATGGGTGACTTGTCCGTGACCGGCGTAAACCCAAAACCGCGAGCCCTGTTGGTAGCGGTCGAGCACGGCGTCAGTGAATGATTTTGAAGCAGGGAAAAACCGGTGACCCGGGCTGGCATAACAAACGGTTGTTTTCGTTTCTGGAGGCAGGACCCCAGTAACAATGGTGCGCGTGACGGATTCGATTGCCCCGTCGGCCATCGCGCCGAACCCGCCAACACCGCCAACCAATTGAACTTTTGACCGCCACGGGCCGAAATCATTGCTCGTATCGCGCGCGATGATGCGCGTGATCATTCTTGTCAACTGTTCCGGTTCGTCCACCGGAAGCCTCCCCACGACAGCCTCGGGTATTCGGTCGCGATCGAAATCTCCGAACAACATGTCACTCGAGAACGTCGGTGTGGATCCCCAGTGGGCCGTCACCTTCGAGGGTGAATAAAGAATCGGCGTCTGGCGCGTCGCGTTGCACGGGCGACCGACGACGGGTGCATCGCCGACCAGTAAGACGTACCGTGTCTGGTCGCCGGAAGCCTCGGCGATTGCGCTCCGAAGCGATTCAGCGTCCCCTGAAGACCGGATCACGCAAACTTCGAGCCCTTCGCCGCGGCGATGCTCCAACCAAGGCCCCATCGAATTATCAAACTTCTCCGGGCAAACCACGACCACGTCGACAGCCCCAGCGCTCCCTTGGACTAGCAGCAGTAACAGCGTGGCCGCCGCGATCGTGATTCGATTGCCTATCATTCAAAACTTACCCATGCATCCGTTAAGCTTCCCTGTTCAACGGTAGTACCGTTCAACGCTAGTATCACAGCGGATCTCGCCGCAAAACGCCAGTCCAATGTGAAACCAGATCCAATTGCCGATTTCAGCGCTAAATCGATCGTGTCCTCGAATCCAGACAAAAACTGTCGTCCGACAATTGCCATCACGGTGGGTGATGTGTCGGGCGTCGGTCCAGAATTGGCCCTCCGCTGCTGCGGGTTACCGGAGGTGGCCGATCGTTGCCTCCCCATTCTATACGGCCCCAGATCTGCGATCCGAACAATCGCTCGTGCGGTCGATCTGCCGATGCCGCAAATCCACGATGTCGGCGTG
>JAHELS010000024.1:19237-46136 GCA_024644085.1 Rhodopirellula sp. | reverse complement strand
TAATCGTTAGGGTCGTGGGCGGGCGTGATCTTGACCAACCCGCTACCGAGTTGCGGCTTGGCCCATTGGTCAGCGACGAGCGGGTCAAGATTTTTCCGGAGCGCTATCGAAAAGGATACCTCGATTGGCTCAGTGAGAAACGCGATTGGCCCGTCAGCCGGCAACTGTGGTGGGGACACCGGATTCCGATTTGGTCCGTTGACAATCTCGACGAGCAAGCGGCGAAAGATCTTGTTGCACGATTGAAGTTAACGTCCGCGCACGCCAGCGGTGACCTGATTGAGCAAGTCGAAGTTCGTGACGACGGCAATCGGAGCGTTTTCGTTTGCATGCGCCTTGAGGACGAAACGCTCGAAGCCGAAGTCGAAGCGATGGGACTCCAACGCGATCCCGATGTGCTCGACACCTGGTTCTCATCGGCGTTGTGGCCCCACAGCACACTGGGCTGGCCCGAGAAAACTCCCGAGCTCGAGTACTTTTATCCGACCAGCACCCTGATCACCTCGCGTGACATCATCACATTGTGGGTGGCGCGAATGGTCTTGATGGGACTCAATAACGTCGGGGAAGTTCCGTTTCGCGAAGTGTTTATCCATCCGAAAATTCTGGATGGAAATGGCGAGACGATGAGCAAGAGCAAGGGCAACGGCGTTGATCCCAACGACGTGATTGACAAGTTCGGACCTGATGCCCTGCGATTTGGACTTGCGCGACTGGCAACCGATACCCAGGATGTTCGGATGCCGGTCCAGTACGAATGTCCGCACTGCGACAAGCTGATCGATCAAACCAGAAAGAATCGCTCGCTCGCAGTGCTGGAGTGCCCAGAGTGCAAGAAGTCTTTCTCGACTCAGTGGGCCGAGAGCGAAGCCGATAAGGCTTTGCCAAAAGCGGCGGTGGTCAGCGAACGGTTCGAGACCGCACGTAACTTCGTGAACAAGTTGTGGAATGCAGCCCGGTTCGCGCTGATGAACATGGAGGGTTACAAGCCGCAATCGATCGATGTTGACGACCTGCCGCTGGAGGACCGCTGGTTGCTAAGCAGATTGTCCACCGTGACCGACCAGGTAACCACTTGCATCGACCATTACCGATACGCAGAGGCCTCGCGAATTCTATACGACTTCGCATGGGATGAATTCTGCAGTTTTTACGTGGAAATCGCCAAGCCGCGATTGGCCGACGAAGAGAAACGCGCCGTGACCCAGAGCGTCATGGCGCACGGCCTCGATACCCTGTTGCGTCTGTTACATCCGACGATGCCGTTCGTCACCGAAGCTATCTGGGAATGCCTTAACGATGTAGCGCCGCGGCGCGGAGTGTCCGATCCGACCGACGCCGGACCCTTCGTCATGACAGCCCATTGGCCCGAGTCGATTGGCAATCATCATGACGAGTCAATCGAACGACAATTCGCCGAGTTCCAGCAAGTGGTCGGTGCGATACGCCGCATTCGCGCGAGCCAAAATATTGCGCCGCGTGAATCGGTGCCGGTGGCGCTGCGCTGCAGCCAATCGTCGCTTGAACTGCTGCGGCCGATGACGGACTATTTCAGCGGGCTCGCCGGGGCGGAAATCGTTTCCATCGGTCCGGATGCCATGGCATTCGAGACCGATGCACCGCTGGCACTGACCGCGATCGATATCGATGTCCACGTAGATCTGGAAAAGTTTATCGACGTCGATGCCGAATTGTCTCGATTGGAAAAACTCCTTACCCAGCTGTGCAAACAAATCACCGGCAAGGAGCAGAAACTGGGGAACGAGAGTTTTGTTGCCCGTGCTCCCGAAGAGGTTGTGCAACGGGAACGCAACAGCCTGGGTGATCTGCAACGCCAACGGGACTCGGTCGAAGGTGACATTGAGCGGTTGCGAACAAAGTCAAAGGCTTAGGCACACGCGGCTTGATAAGCGATAGACTGGTGACCTGGTTACTCGTCTGAACGGATCGTTGATGGTTGCCGCACTCCTGTTTGTTGCCGTCTTGTTGCTTGCTGGTGTCGCCATCAGGCTGCGTTTCGCGATCTTCCAATGGCTTTACATTCCCGCGTCGGTGATCGCCGGTGCCATCGGATTGGCAGTCATTCAGATCAGCGGCGGGGTTTGGATCCCGGCCACCGACGCTTGGTCGTCGACGATGAGAAGTTGGCCGGGTTGGTTGATCGCCGTCGTGTTTGCTGGAATGTTGCTCGAGCGCAAGCCTGCACCAATTCGTGAAAGTCTGTCGCGAGTCGGCCGCCAGGGATTGATGGTCTGGGTAATCGTGCTGGGACAAACATCGATCGGATTGTTGGCGACTTGGTTGCTGATTCAACCTTTGTATGACGTTCCGAATTCCTTCGGAATGCTGATTGAAACCGGGTTTGCGGGCGGTCACGGGACCGCGGCCGCAATGGGCCAGGTTTTTTCGCACCCATCGATTCGATTGGATGAAGGCCTCGACCTGGGCGTGTTGATGGCGACGTGCGGATTGGTTTACGGTGTGATCTCGGGCATCTTTTGGATCAACATCGGCGCTCGCGCCGGGTGGGTTCGGCCACGAGCCGCGGCGCGCGAGAAATCCGCAGCCGATGTTCCGGTTGGACCGCCGATTGGTTATGCAAAGGTCAGCGGTGAAACGATCGATCCGCTGCTTTTGCAGTTCATTTGGCTGGCGATCGCCCTGGGAATCGGCATGGGCATCCAGGTCGCGGTTTCGCAGCTTGTCGGAATCGCCGAGGAATGGTTCGCGTCGACTCAACAGGCCACCGGGGCTGAGCAGCAGCTTTCCGACCGATTGACACTGCGCAGCGTGGCGGAAAGTTTCCCGCTGTTCATCTATACGCTATTCGGCGGATTGATTGTGCGGAGTGCGCTACGTGCAATCGGTTACGAGCGGGCGATTGATCGCGAAACCATCAACCGGCTGACCGCAACGGCGATGGACATCCTGGTCGTTGCTGCGATCGCGACATTGAACATCGCCGCCGTCGCGACGCTGCTGGTTCCTTTTTCGATACTCTTTGTTTGCGGGATCATCTGGTGCGCGATCTGCTTGCTGGTGATTTCCCGGTGGATGCTGCCGCGACAACATTGGTTTCAACTGGGGCTGATCAACTACGGAATGTCGACGGGGACCACGGCGACCGGATTCGTGTTGCTGCGAATGGTCGACCCGGAACTCGAATCGGGAGCCGCCGAGGACTACGCACTGGCTGCCCCGCTTTCCTCGCCGTTTGTGGGCGGAGGAATGGTCACAATCGGGCTGCCGCTGCTCGTTTTGGAACGCATGCATCTGGCTCCCATTGCGGTCGGCATGAGTGCCGTTGTTGTTGCTATGATCTTGCTTGGTCGACGATGGAATTCAAACGCGGACCGAATGTCAGAGGGCGCCGCTCAATCCTGATGCCTCGGAGAATCGAATCATGATCCAACTCGGTTATGTCAGCGCGATCGTGCCCGATTCGACCCTTGAGCAAGTTTTTGCTATCGCGGCCGATATCGGCTACGACTGCGTCGAGGTGATGTGCTGGCCACAAGGCAAGGCGACGCGGCGTTATTCCGGAATCACGCATATCAACATTGCCGAGCTAGATGACAGCGGTATCGCAGCGATCGCCGAATTGTCCAACCGTTACGGGGTCTCGATAAGTGGATTGGGGTATTACCCCAATGCGCTCTCGCGTGATGCGGCCGAGGCCGAGCAGGCGGTCGAGCAGATCAAGTCCGTGATTACGGCAACCTCAATGCTCGGACTTTCACGGATGAACACCTTCATCGGCCGTGATTCGACGCAGAGCATCGATGACAATTGGCCCCGAATGCTGGAAACATGGAAGCCGATCATCCGGCACGCCGAGGAGCAGGGCGTAAAGATCGGCATCGAGAATTGTCCGATGTTATTCACCGCGGACGAATGGCCTGGTGGTAAGAACCTCGCCGCCAGCCCCGTAATTTGGCGGCGAATGTTCAACGATATTCCAAGCGATCACTTTGGGCTGAATTACGATCCCTCGCATCTCGTGTTCCAGCAGATGGACTACTTGAAACCGATGCGGGAGTTCACTGAAAAACTGTTTCACATTCATGCCAAGGATGTCCGGGTCGACCAACACTTGCTCGATGACCATGGAATCCTCGCCCACCCCAACGAATATCACACTCCGAAATTGCCCGGCATGGGAGACATCGATTGGGGCCAGTTCTTTTCTGTGCTAACCGATACCGGTTACGAAGGACCGGTCTGCGTCGAGGTGGAGGATCGGGCATTCGAGGGGAGCATCGACGATAGTAAAAACGCGCTCCGGCAAAGCCACACTTTTTTGCGAAACTACGTGCCGCGAAGGCATTGAATGCGCGGCGTTATCGTGGCGATCGGAACGCTCTCACGCTACGCTCGCAGTCAATCTTTCACAGTACCGATGCGAATTGGATTTGCCATAGAATCAATATTCTTATTATTCCAGCCTGTCTGCGTGGTGCGAAAAGCATACAAAAATCAATCAAACCACCATTCAACGACGCGTCCGGGGTCCGCTCGGAGCATCAGCAGCACGATGGCACAAAGCGCGATGTACAGAATCGCAAGGGCGGTTTTCTGCAACCAACGCAAACGACCTCGCGGGCAAATCGGGCAGAAGAATGACGCCGCCAGCCCAAGCGGTGCAAGAGCGGGCATCGCCACCAGGAGCAGTCCGGGAATCAGGTACACGACGACCATGACGCCCCCAATGGATTTCGGATCATCAAGCATCGGTCGCGGCGGATGTCCCAACACCAGCCATGCCACAATCCATGCCGCGTAAAAAGAGCCCGCCAAACAGAGAGGATACAAGTACAAGAGGAGCCATGCAGCGATTTTCAATCGACTAACTGACGGTGACTTTTGCTCCGCCGGGGACGAAACAGACTCAGGAATCTGGTACGGGTTTGTGATCGAACTGGACCTCAAATAGGCACGCGCCGACATTTTCCCGCGCACCGAAAACCAACAAACAAACCTGCGAATTCGGGTCGCCGTACACTCGGGCAATCATCTACTGACCGTGCGGTTTCACTTTTGACTCCGCCGATACCAGAACGCTCGATTGATCCCAGGCTTTGGCCAGGTTGTATTGAATCCACTCGGGACTGAGGTGAATGTCAAGCGAATCAAGCCGGCCCGGTCCGAGGTTTTGATAGCCGTGGGGAATGTTGGCAGGACCCAGGACGACGTCGCCAGCCTCCGCGTCGATTGTCTTATCGCCGACGGTAAATCGAGCTCGCCCCTCGGTGATAGTGAAGATTTCGTCGTACGGGTGAACGTGCAGCGTCGGTCCCTCTCCCACCACGTCGGTGACGTATCGGATAAGGGTGATGTCAGTTCCGATGCCCTTTCCCTCCAGCAGACCGCGTAGTGCCCGCCCCGGGTTTTGCCATTCACTGGCGGATACTTTCGCTGGCTCTGTTTTCGATTGTATTGGCATCGTTACTTAACTTTGGACCGCGGCTCGAATTTCCTTGCGTCAACGCGCCCCGCAACGTCCGGGCGATGTTGTGGACGTCGCTCAGGTTGGGCGTCGCATTTCCACTTGACACCGGTTCCCCGGCGTAACGGGCAACGCCTGTCTCGGTAGGATAACGTAAAGCCGCGACGTAGCGATTGATGTTCGACTTGAAAATCGCTCGTAGGCGGCCTCGGCGCCATGCCGAATTGCATTGCATGTAATCAAGCCCGAATCATAAGGGGCACGTCACGGTTCCGCCCCCTCGGTGTCGTCGCGGAAGAAGTGCCAGGCAGAAGGCAGCACACAACGCTCAAAGTCAGCGACTACGCTCGAAGCGTCTGTTTCCATTCGTGAAACCCATGTCAGTCCGCGCATGTAATAGGCGTAAGCTGGATCATCGGCCTCGGCGAGCGTGCAACTATGCGTTGGGTCGGGCGAACAAAAAAGGACAGGCCCGAATTCGAGCCTGTCCCTCGCGGAGCTGATTGACACAGACCGCCGTGACAACGGTCTGGCCATCGTTGAAACCAGCTGCTTTTATGCCACCATTGATGTTGCGGATGTCAGATAGACGGCGACGTCGTGAACGAGTGCCTTCGGATTCACGGGCTTGGTATACCAACGGTCAACGCCTTCGGGCCCGGTTGGAATATCAGCCCTCTCGGGTGACATCCCTGTTAACGCAAAGATCGTCAGCCCCTTTAGCGCCGGATCATTACGGACCGTCCGCACGAACTCGGGCCCGTCGACTCGTGGCATGTTCATGTCGAGCAGGACCACGTCAGGACGCGCGTGCATCGAAAGATAATCAAGCGCGTCTTGCCCATCGTTGGCCGTGGTGACATTGAAACCGCAGAGTTCCAGGTATGCCTCGAGCAATTGGCGTTCGGTTGCCGAATCCTCAACCAACAGCGCCTGGGGAGTTTGATTGACGGGCACGCCCGAATCTTCGAGTACCTGGATTGCCTCGCGTTCAAGGGACTGCAATTCGCCGAACAGGTCTTCAATTAATTCCTGGGCCGTTCCATTCGCCTGTTCGTCCAGGGATATGTGAAGCTGGTTCAAGTTGACCGCGGCGGTGTCGAGCCGCTTGCGAATCGCAAACACAAGATCGCGCAATCGATTATCGTTAACGCTGCGACCAGGCGCAAAATCGACTTCCTTTAAATCGCCAGCAATTTCATGCCGCAAGATCGGCACGTCTGTTGGAGCCTTGATGCCCAGACGTGTCTTGTTTCCCTGCACACGGAGCACTTCGACCGAAATGCCCAAACTTGGAAAAAGTATCTTGTCTGATTCCTTCCGGGATAAAACAAGCATTGATCACTCCCTTGCAAATAAAACGACCTTGTTCTCTGTGACGCGAAAAGTACGCGTCGATGGCCTTCAATCCTGTTCGCATTCGACAACCCAAGCGAATCCAATTGGATGTGATTCGGTCGAATACGTACCCCCAAAGGCGTCGAAATCTCCCTACCAATGATGTAGGGATGAATCATCTCGAATTCGATCTGCTCAGTCGAGCGAGCGTAGTATCTGCATCTGGGGAACTGAACACAATGCCAGTTTGATTTCCCACGTGCCGGTCTGTTATTCGCGCTAGGGGCCGGTCCCGCTGCGTTGATAGCTTTCCCCGGAGTACATCCGCGCTCCCTAAAGGAGTGCTTGGGAAATGGAGCGCTTGGGAAATGGAGTGCTTGGGTAAAGGCGTGCCGGCTACGAGACCGGGGCAGCGTCCGGGACTCCGAATGCGTCGAGCGTGGCGCGTAGTTTTTCACCGTCGGTGGAATCGAGCTGCGTCATCGGGAGTCGCAATTCGCCGCTATCACGTCCCACCATTTGCATCGCGGCTTTGATCGGGATGGGATTCGTTGCCAGTCCCAGCATTTGATTGCATAGAGCGAAGAGTCGATGATGGCGCTGCTGTGCGGTCGCGAAATCGCCTTCCGCGGCGGCCTCGACCAGTTCGATCATGGCGGAGGGAACCAGATTCCCAACAACCGAGATAACCCCTTGGGCACCCACGCTCATCATCGGCAGCGTCAATGAATCGTCACCGCTGAGGACTGTCAAATCGGTCGTCCCGATGATCGCAGAACACTGGTCGAGTTTCCCGGTCGCCTCCTTCACCATTGTGATTCCGGCCAGATCCGAGAGTCGTTGGATCGTCTCGACCTCAATTTCCTTTCCTGTCCGCCCGGGTATGTTGTAGACGCACACAGGGATATCAACATCCTCGGCGATCGCTTTGAAATGCTGGTAAAAGCCCTCCTGCGTCGGCTTGTTGTAGTAGGGTGCGACCTGCAAAGTCGCGTCGGCACCTTCGTCCGCAGCACGCCGTGTCAGCCGCAATGCCTCGGCCGTAGAATTGCTGCCGGTGCCAGCCATCACCTTCGCCCGGCCCGCGGCGCACTGGATGACCTCGGTTATCACGCGGTCGTGCTCGTCATGTGACAGCGTGGGAGATTCCCCGGTCGTGCCAGCCGGTACCAGGCATTTCGTTCCGGCGGCAATCTGAAATTCGATCTGCTCGGCGAGGCGGGCATAATCGACTTGACCATCTCGAAACGGCGTGACGATGGCGACGGACAGCCCAGCGAACTCGGAACCCTTTCTTGGGGGCATGGCAACTCTCAGATGGCTGGTCAAAGCGGAGCTTCGACGGTGTTTTTGGGGAAAAGCGAATTGATTTCAAATCGAGTTTAACAGCGAAAGTCGAGGGCCAAAAGGACCACACACGTCCGCCCAAGGTTCGCGAAATGCCTGTTTTCGCATCAATCGCAAGCGCACGCGGCTCTGGGGGGCGACTTTTCCTCTACCCGCTGGTTTGCCCGGTTTGATACATGGGATCTTGGAAGAATTGCCCGACAACCACACCCTTGCTGCTATCACCCGTGATGCCGAGTCGATTGACGCGTTACGTCCTGATGGAGATCCTGAAGATCTTCATTGTCTCGCTGATCGCGCTAACGTTGTTGATCTTGATGATCGGCGTTGGGCGTGAGCTGCTTCGGCGGGGCCTTGGCGTGGTCGCGATTGTTCAACTGCTTCCATACGTCTTGCCGATTTCGCTTCAGTTTGCGTTTCCGGCGACCGCACTTTTCTCGGTCTGTTGTGTTTATGGACGGATGGCCGCCGATGGCGAAGTGGCAACTGTTAAAGCGTCCGGTATCTCGCCGCTGAAGCTGTTGCAACCAGCCATGATTTTTGCCGCGCTGCTAAGCCCAGCCGCGGTGTATGTTTCGGACCTGGCCGTTTCCTGGGGCCGCCCCGGCGTCAATCGCGTGGTCCTGATGTCGATCGAAGATATCGCCTATCGCGTCCTCGAAGCCCAGCATTCCTACACGTCGGACCAAGGGTTTTCGATCCATGTCCGAGAGGTGTCGGGGCGGACGCTGATTCGTCCGACGGTCACGGTTCATAACGGTGGCGCCAACGGACCGATGAAATTGTCGGCACGTGAAGGCCAATTGAGACTCGATCCCGAGTCGCAGATGTTGCTTTTAAAAGTCGTTGACAGCCAGGTTGAAGGCGGAAGCGTGTTCCAAAGCATCGTGCCGGGCGAAACAGAATTTCGCATTCCATTGTCCAGCGCGATGGTGAAAAAAGACATCAGCCAACGCAGCCCAAGCGAGTTACCGCTGCGATTGATCACGGGTGAACGAATTCGCCAGGACAGTCGCACGCACGCGACCGTCGGCGAGATGGCTGCACACACAGGTTTTGCGATCCTGACCTCGCGAACCGAAAGTATCGCGGGAGAGTCGGGCCAAACGATCGAAACGTCGTTAAGACAAAGCAAGCGCCGGTCTGTGCGGCTGCACACCGAGCCTTGGCGTCGATGGGCATGGGGCTTCAGCTGCTTTTTCTTTGTCTTTGTCGGTGCACCGCTGGCAATGATCGCGAAAACGAGTGACTATTGGTCGACGTTCGGTCTCTGCTTCCTGCCAACGCTGCTGCTCTACTACCCCCTGTTCATTTTTGGACTCGAGCAGGCCAAGGACGGGAACGTCCCTCCCTACGGGGTTTGGATGGGGAACGGAATCCTGGCGATGATCGGCACCATGCTGATCATGAAAGTGCGCCGGTACTGATTTCGAGGAATCGGATGTCCGGCCGTTTCAACATCATTGGTCGAAATGACTGTCGCCGATCACCATCGACGTGATGGTCCACCCCACGGCGCGGAGAAAACGGGCCGAGCGGAACTGGCACCGACTTGGTTCGATAACGCAGGCGAGTACACTGGCGGACTCCTTTTTTTAGCCTCATCCCAAATCGGTGTTCGGAGTCTTCCATGGTGTCCAGTCTTTGTCAGTCCCTGATCGATTCGATCGAAGACCGCAGTTGCACGGTCGGGATCATCGGACTGGGGTATGTCGGATTGCCGTTAATCGATGCGTTCACGCGTGCCAACTTTCGATGTCTCGGTTTTGACGTCGATGCAAAGAAAGTCGAGTCGTTAAAAGCCGGTAAGAGCTACATCAAGCACATCTCCAGCGGCAAGGTCTCTGGCTGGCTCGAGCAGGAACTCCTTGATGCCACCGCCGACATGACCCGACTCAGTGAGCCCGACGCTCTGTTGATTTGCGTACCGACGCCGCTCGATGACGCCCGCGATCCCGACTTGAAATACGTGGTAGGAACCTGCGAACAGATCGCGCCGGTTTTGCGCGAAGGACAGCTGGTTTGCCTGGAAAGCACGACATACCCGACAACGACGCGGGACGTGATGGTACCGATTCTCGAACGAGGCGGGATGCGGGCCGGTCGTGATTTCTTTGTGGCCTACAGTCCGGAGCGCGAAGATCCCGGCAATCCTGATTTTTCCGCTGCGGGAATACCGAAAGTTGTCGGGGCCATCAACGACGAGAGCTTGCAATGTGCCAGCAAGCTGTACGAATCCGCTGTCGCGGGTATCGTTCCGGTCAGCAATTGCGAAGTCGCGGAGGCTGCGAAAGTTCTCGAGAACATCTACCGTGCGGTCAATATCGCGTTGGTCAACGAACTAAAGACATTGTTTGACTCGATGGACATCGACGTTTGGGAAGTCATCGACGCCGCCAAGACGAAGCCGTTCGGATTCCAGGCGTTTTATCCCGGACCCGGACTTGGCGGACACTGCATCCCGATTGACCCGTTTTACCTTTCCTGGCTGGCGAGGAAACAGGGACTCAACGCCCGATTCATCGAACTTGCCGGCGAAGTCAATCGCGCCATGCCTGAGTACGTTGTTTCTCGAACCTCCGAATTTCTGAACGAATCGAGCAAGCCGGTGCGGGGCAGCAAGATCTGTCTCGCCGGTGTTGCGTACAAGAAAGACGTCGACGATCCCCGCGAAAGTCCCTCCTTTGAGTTAATGGAACTTCTGCTGGCTCGCGGTGCCGATCTCAGCTACAGCGATCCCCACGTGCCGGTGCTGCCTGAAATGCGGCACTTTGATTTGCCGGAATTGTCCAGCCGGGAACTCACGCCCGAGTTTCTTTCATCGCTTGACGCCGTTCTGATTGCTACCGATCATTCCGCGTTCGATTACGAATCGATTGTCGAGCATGCGCCGCTGATCATCGATACCCGCAATGCGACCGCAAAGGTTCGCAAGCACCGCGAAAAAATTCGCAAGACGTGATCGGTTCCTGTGTCGTTGCGATGATGATTCGGCAGTCACGACGATCGTTGTCACAGAATCAAGCGTTCGATCTCCGAACCCCCTCCGATCCGCTCGACCGATTCCCAGTCTCCGTCCTCGCTGTGCCTGAAAACCGTTCCATTGTTGCAGCCCTCCTGATCGGTGCGGCAAACGATCAGCAGCCCGCCGGGTACAAGCCGCTGCGCAAGATTGCGTACCTGCATTCGAATGGTGTCGTCGTCAAAGTACGACGGCTGGAGGATATTCGCCGCGCGGATCGCGTCAAACCGCCGCAACAATCCGGGATCACGATTGGTGAGAACGTCATCTTCGATCAGCGTTAACGCGTCGTCCTGCGCCGCCAGCTCAGGGCTCACGAGCGTGAAAGGAGATTGAAGGATCCCAGCCCGCAATCGCCCGCGACTTGCCCGCAACGAATCCGTTTGCCGAGACATCGATCTCAGTGGACCGAAGAACAGCCGCATGAGACGAAAGGCGGCATTTCGGAAACGAGATCCCGACGCATTCGGAAACGACATCCGAAAAAGATCAAATTGGAGCGGGTGCCCGTTCTTTTCGGTTAGCGCCTGAAAGAAAGAACCGAGCGAATAGAAGACCGCCTCGATCGTCAAGTCACCAGCGGTCATCCGATAACCAATTCCCTGCTCGTCCAATTGCCGCATCCATTCGATCGTCGGCACGCCCGAAGATATTGCGACATCCATCAGTTCCAATTGGCGGTCTCGCGCGAGCAAGGGCGCCACGCACTGATTGACATCATCCATTCGCCGGTACGCGGTTGTCTTGAATACGCCATTAGAAAGCCGCAGCCTCGAAAAAAACAACTGCTCCTGAGCCTCCTGCTCGATAGCAGAAAGCGCAGACGATTCAGCGAAGTACAATTGCTCGATGGTCGGGCTCGGTTGATACCGCATTGAAGAATCCTTTGCACACATGGATGACGCCGCGGAAGTTCGTGTCGACCGATCGCACCGGCCCGAGAACTTCCGCAGGACCGTTGTGCGTTTCAGGGGCCGAGAGACAGAGTCGTCACGAGACCAACCCAACCATCATGTCACAATGCTACAATTGCCCCGCGAGTAAACCAGTAGACACACTGGAACGTATTCCATGCATCTCATGAGGCCGACGTGAGCCAGCGTGACGGCGAGGATCCCGATCCTAATCTCGGCGTTCGACAATCTGGTCCTCCGCATGCGGCGACAGAATTACCGCCCGATCTGCTTCGCAGTCGTTCGCTGAACCGGAGAATTCGTGTGCCCGAGCAGCGATCCCTGCGAGTATTGGCGATCGATCCGTTTCACGGTGGAAGCCATCGAGAATTCCTCATCAGCACAATCAAGCGCAGCCACCACCAATGGTCGCTGGTAACCGGAAAGCCTGTGCACTGGAAGTGGCGGATGCGTTCTGCACCGCTCGAGTTGGCCGCGGCTGCGAGTCGATTGATTCAACATCAGGGCCCACCGGATTTGATTTTCTGTACCGACATGCTCGATCTTGCGCAATGGCGCGGGCTGCTGCGCGATCCGCGTGTGCTCACAATCCCTTCCGCGATGTACTTTCACGAGAGCCAATGGAACTATCCGATCTCGCCGAAAGCTCGCGTTGACCTTCACTATGGCTACACGAATCTGATATCAGCCCTTGCGGCCGACGCGTGTTGGTTCAATTCCGCGTTCCACCGCGACGACTTTCTCAAAGCCAGCGAATCGTTCGTTGCTCGAATGCCCGACGCGAAGCAGTGCCACGACGTGCCGAATCTGCGAAAGCGATGCCGGGTTCTTCCGCCCGGTTTCGAAGCCGCAGAAAGCCAGGACCGCGAATTCACCGGTCACCGGCAAACGCTGACAATCGGATGGGTCTCGCGATGGGAGCATGACAAGCGGCCGGACCGGTTCCATGAATTGCTGAGTTTGCTCGAGCCGATGAACGTTGACTTCGAGTTGGTGCTGTTGGGACCGCGCCCCCCAAAAACTCCCGGCGCATTGCAGGAGATCCGCGAGCACTTCGCGACTCGGATCATTCACGATGGACTGGCCGAGTCGACGTGCGAGTATCAGTCATGGCTGCGCCGAATCGATGTGATCGTATCCACAGCCGATCACGAGTTTTTCGGAATTGCTGCGTGTGAATCCATTTGGGCGGGCGCAGCTCCGGTGCTTCCGAATCGATTGAGTTACCCGGAGCTTGTACCACGCGAGTCTTTGTACGATTCGATAGACGACGCAGCCAGGATGATCGGCCAACTTCGCGTCCTGGGCGAACGTGCAAAACGCGTGAAAGCGGCTCGGGCTATGATCGAGCCGCTGCGCCGAAAATCGACGGTGCGGAATCTCGACGCCGCGATCTCCGCGCTGGTCGCTGCAAAGTCCTAGCTTTGTCCCGCATTAACGTCGCGTTTACTTCTCAGCCGGCGGCGCAAGTTTCAAGGTTGCGACTTATGGACGAAAGCAAACCACGGTTAGAAAAACAGAGCCAGGATTCACGCTTGCGCGTCCGCTCACGAGTGATCGCCGGAACTCGCAAAGCTCGGTCCAGCCTACGACTCGCCCTTCGTGCGTGTTTTCGCGCAACATCAAAAAGCGCCAGCAAGTCCTAGCCAACGGTCTCGCCGAGACGCGCCGCCAGTTTTCGCAGTGTGTCGCTCGCGTCATTCTCGAGCAGCATGCACTGGATAAGATGGGGCTGGTTTGGGTCCTCCCATGCCTCCTCTAGCGCGCGTTTGTATTCGCCTTCGGTTTCGACGCGGTGCCCTTTCCCACGACCGTACACTTTCAACAGCCCGCAGTAATCCCACGGGTTGATCTCGTTGTATTCCCAGTCGCCCGCGTGAAGATACCGTTCGGTGCCGTACCCGTGGTTATCCAGCAGGATCACGATCGGGTTGTGTCCGCGGCGAACCAATGTGCTCAATTCCTGGCCCGTCATTTGAAAAGCGCCATCACCGACAAGGACGACGATGCGATGGTCCGGTCGCGCGGTGGCCGCGCCGAGCGCCGCCGGCACGCTGAATCCCATCGACGTGTAGTACGCGGGGCTGAGGAATTCACCACGGTCATGGATTGTCAACTCAGTGGCTGCGAACAACGAGTCACCGACGTCGGCGATCACGATCGTGTCGCCGTCGATCATTCGGTTTAGCGGCGGCATCATCCGGCTGGTCCGAAGCGGCTGGTCATCGTCGCCATCAGTCTCGTGCAAAAGTCCCTTTCCAGCGGTCTGCAGCGACTGGGGAATCGACCGCCGCGTTGTGATCACATCCGCCTCGTTCAGTCCCCGAAGGAACTCCTTCAAGTCGACATTGTGATAATGGTGATGTGAGATACGAAGCGATTCGCTGGTAGCGTAGACGCACTGGTTAGGGTCCAGCTTGGCCGTGTAAATCCCGAGATTGATATCGCTCAGGAAGGCTCCCAACAACAATACCAAATCGCTCTGTTCGACGAATTCGGTAACCGCCTGATCGCCGATCGCGCCCTCGTAAAGACCGATAAACAAGGGATGGCGTTCGCTGACGACGCTCTTGCCGAGCATCGTGGCGGCGATCGGAATTCCGGACGTCTCTGCCAACTGCAGCAGTTCGTCCTGCAGAGAAAAGCGGTGCAATTCGACGCCGGCGACAATGATCGGATTCTTTGCCACGCTCAGTCGCTGCAATGTTTCGCGGATCGCCTCGGCAGTTGCCTCCGGGTCATTCTGCCGAACGGCTCCCGCATAACCGTGCGCGACTGGCGGGACAACGTGGACCATGTCTCGCGGTAATTCTATGTAGACGGGTCGCTTGAACCGATCACAAGTATCGAGCACGCGATCAATCTCCGCGAATGCGGTCAAAGGATCACTGAGTTCCGTACCGGCAATCGTGAACTTCTCGAAGACGTCGATCTGAGTCCGAAAGTCGCGGACCATGTGATGCAAAAGTGCACCAACCTTGCGCTCTTTCAATCCGGGTGACCCGGAGATCACCACCACCGGCGATTTCTCTGCGTACGCGCCGGCGATCGAATTGCACACACTGAGCCCGCCCACGCAGTAGGTGACGCACAGCGCACCCATTCCGTTAAGTCGCGAATAGGCATCGGCGGCAAAACCGGCGCAGTCTTCACGGGTGCACCCGACGACATTGATCGGGCTGCGTTCCAGCTCGCTGTAGAACGACAGCACATAATCGCCGGGGATTCCAAAGATGTCATTGATTCCGTAATCACGAAGTCGCTGGATCAAGTACCCGCCGATCGACAAGTTCGCGGTCATGCGGCGGACAGGTTGAGTGGTTCGCGGCTCGAGATTCATAGCGACATTTCCTCCTTCTTCAGCGTGCGAGCATCGCGCGCGTCCCTCCAATTTCACAGATTCGACCGATCAGGGAACGTCGAGATGTCGGCATCAACGCGGGGCGCATAAAGTCATCCCTCATTATACGAAGTCCAATACGGACGACGACGCTGTGCGGCGTGCCGATACCGGGGATGCGGAGGAACGGGACTCCAGCGCGATTCGAGGGCGATGGACACTCAATCGTCCGAGGTCACCTCGAGAAAGTTTTTCAGCACCCGCAGGACGTCCGCGACTTCTTTTTCCAGGGCCCGGAACTTCAGCTCGGCCGCAGCAAGATCCTTTTCCTTGGCCAGCTTCTCGACCGCGAAAGCTGCATCAAAGACCCGAGTCGCTTCGAACAGGCTGGCCGATCCTTTTAACGTGTGCGCGCTGCGCTGTACCAACGTGGGATCGCCGTCGGGAACTTCCTCGCGAAGCGTTTGCATCGCAGATTCGCACTCGGGAATGAATACCTCGGCCAATTGCCGCACCCCCTGTAACCCGCCGGGAATTCGAGTCGCGGCCGCCTTTAAATCGAGCACTTCCCCACCGGCCAGGGATTCATCCTGCGCCACTTTCTCGGCCAGCCGCAAACCGGAACTGTCACCGCTCTTCTTGCCCACGAACGAAGTGCTGGTTTCACGTGATCCGCTGGTGGTCGTCCGCGCCGTTTCCTCGGGTGCAAATTTGGCGAGCGTTTCGTACAACAACCGAGGCTGAATGGGTTTGGACAAGTAGGCATCCATCCCGGCTTGTTCGCAAGCCTCGGCGTCCTCCTTCATCGCCGCAGCGGTCAGGGCGATGATTGGAATGTGCTCGCCGGTCCCCTGCTCAGCCGCCCGAATTGCCGCCGTCGCCTCAAGCCCGTCCATGATCGGCATGTGCATGTCCATCAGAATCAAGTCGAAAGAATCGTCTCGCCATCGTGCGATGGTTTCACGACCGTCGCCTGCCACGACTGCCTGGTGACCGGCGGCCTGCAGCATCCCGACGGCTACATGCTGGTTGGCGACGCCGTCCTCGGCGACCAGCACACGCAAGGGCGGACAAGTGGGGATGGAATCTTCGGTATGCGGCGTGGTATCAGGTCGGACTCCCATCACCTGCAGGACGGTCTCAAGCAACTCGGACTGCAAAACCGGTTTGGTCAGATAACGCGAAACGCCGATCTCTTGATAGAAATTCAGATCTTCGTTTGGCGTAGCCGATGACAGAATGATCAATTTCGTCTCGTCGATCCCCGACCTCTCGCGAATCCGCTTGGCCAGTTCGAATCCGTCCATCCCCGGCATCATGAAATCAAGAATCGCCAGGGGAATCGGATCTTGCCGTGACACGGCGTCATCGACAATCGCAAGTGCGGACACACCGTCGGGAGCAGCGACCGGGCTGAAGTGCCAGGTTGCCAGAATCTCTTCGAGTATTTTCCTGTTGGTTGGATTGTCATCCACGACGAGCACCTGCATGCCTTCGAGCCGCACGAGGTGCTCGGTCGAACCCGCTTCCTGATCCGTTGCCACCGGCAGATGCGCGGTGAACGAGAACGTCGTGCCCTCGCCAACCCGGCTTTCGAGAATCAATTTCCCGTGCATTAATTCAACGAGCTGTTTCGAGATCGCCAACCCGAGTCCGGTGCCACCGAACCGTCGCGTCGTCGACGTGTCGGCCTGAGTGAACGCGTCAAGAATCGCAGCGTGCTGTTCCTCCGGTATCCCGATTCCGGTATCGCGAACGCTGAACCGAACGGGAAATGTTCCCTGTGGTGCGTCGGGGAACGGCTCGCCCGGGTACACGTCGACGAAGACCTCGCCCTCATCGGTGAATTTGATCGCGTTTCCGATCAGATTGATGATCACTTGCCGTAATCGACCGGGATCGCCGACCAACCACTCGGGAACATCAGGAGAAACGCGACATGCGAGTTCCAGTTTTTTCTCAGCGGCTCGCAGTGAAAGGCTCCGACCGGTCTTTTCGATCAGGTCACGAATCTCAAACGGAATGGCCTCAAGCTCGAGTTTGTGTGCTTCGATCTTCGAAAAATCGAGAATGTCGTTAAGCAAACGCAGCAGAGAGTCAGCGGAATCTCGAACCAATTCGATGTAATCGCGCTGTTCCGCGTTGAGATCGGTGAGGGCCAGCAATTCGGACATGCCAATCACGGCGTTCATCGGAGTCCGAATTTCGTGACTCATGTTGGCAAGGAACTCACTCTTGGCTCGGTTGGCGCGGTCTGCCGCGTCACGTGCCGCGCTCAGTTCATCCTGGTATTTCTTCAGCTGTGTGATATCCCGTGAAATCCCGAAGGTTCCTATCACCTCTCCGTCTTTGTCAAGAAACGGCATCTTGGTGGTCAGGCACCACGTGTCTTCCTGATCATGCCAGGTTTCTTTTTCGATGCGATCGACGAGTGGTTTGCGGGTCCGCATCACGTCGAGTTCATCACGAAGCGCTTCCTCGGCGTGTTCACCGCTGAAAATGTCCGCGTCGGTTTTTCCCTTGGCAGCCTCAGCGCTACCGAGATCGAACTTTTCCGCCATTGCCTCGCTGATTCTCAGAAATCGGCTTTCCCGATCCTTGAAATAGATACTGTCGGGAATGTGGCGAAGCAGGTTGTCGAGCAGATCTCGCTCGTACCTCAGATGGCCTTCCATTTCGTACCGTTCGGTGACATCCCAGAACAGCAGTTGAACGCCGATGATATCGCCGTTGTCGTCACGAATCGGGCTCTTGATACGCTCGATCCATTTTGGCCGTCCCTCGGCGTCTCGTGTTTCTTCGACGCTGTGAACCGATTCGCCGGTGCGGAGTACACGCTCGTCGTCTTCACTGAATCGTTTCGCGATCTCGGGAGGAAACAAATCCTCGTCACGTTTGCCCATCAGGTCATCCGCGCTGCCGCCGCGGAATTCTTCATAGGCTTTGTTGGCAAAGACGCGGTATCCGTTCCGATCCTTGAACAACACGCACAAGGGGAGCGAATTAACGAGCGACTTGTAGGTTGCTCGCGAAAAGTCAATCGGCTGGGGACCCGAGTTGTTTTCAACCGAGTCAGGTCCGGTTGTGCGCTCCGGATCGGACATCACTTGATCCCTTCGTTCAATTTCACTCCTGCGCGATCAACGCTGTCGGCATTTCTTGATCATCGTGACCTCATTGCCCACATCGTTAAAGATAAGCTCGTCGGTAAAGCTAGCCATCAGGACAAGTCCGCGACCCGATTCGCTATCCAAAACTTTGGCATCGCCGCGTGCCGGAACCTGGGAGGTATCAAATCCCTTGCCTTCGTCACGCACCACAATGCGAATCTCCTCCTTGCCCGCGGTCGCCTCGACGTAAACGTTTCGGTTCTTGTAAGGTTCGCTTTGCTTTCGTTTTTCAATCAGGTCACTCGACGCATCGTCGTAAACGATTGCCCGGTGCGGCGGAGTTACTGACGGACCAAGTTCCAGATTTCCGCGATACATTGCGTTAACCAAGGCATGTTCCAGGGCGACGCCAACACGCACCAAATCGGTTCCACTGACCAGGTCCATGCCGGGAATGACTTGCATCAACAACCCGACAAGAGGCGAAATCAGCTCGGCGTCATTGGGGAGCTTGAAAACGAATACGTTCTTTTGCAGCGTGGAAATCAGCTTCGCAAAGCTGGCATCACTGCGAATCACCCCGAGCACATCGGTGATCGTGTCGTTCAGCAACGAATGCAAGTGGTTTTTAGGTACATAGCCTGCGGCCCCATGCTGCAGCGCCTTGGAGGCGAGTTCTTCGGACCCCCGGGCGGTAATCAGAATCGCCGGGATGTGCTCGAAATCAAGTTGCATTGCCTCGACCAATTCCAAGCCGTTCATCTCCGGCATTTCAAGGTCCGTGACGACCAACTCGATCGGGTCATTCTCCAGTCGATCAACCGCCAAACGCCCATTGCCAACGTGAGTCACTTGATGAGCACCCTCCTCGAGCAACATCCGGATTTCGACTGCCTGGGTCGGGCTGTCTTCGACGAGCAATATCTTTGCCATAATGTCCGATCTTTCGAGAAGAAGTCGCAGATTCTTTATCCGCTAAAGAACATCATGTTAGCCGCTTTCCGCGTCACCTGCATCCCGCGTGAGGACGTCGCTGGTGGGTGATTCATTGCAGATTGGCTGATCAGGGCGATAGCCCCCTTCGACCCGCTGGCTCAAAGCCCCGGCGTAAAATCATCTGCGGCGGAGAGGGAACCGGCAAACAGGCTCAACAATTTCGCGACATTGTCGATGTCCTCAAGCGAAATCACCTCGACCGCCGAGTGCATGTAACGATTCGCAATGGCGACAAGTCCGGTCGCAACCCCGCCGCCATGAATCTGTAACACATTCGCGTCGTTCGACGTCGCCCGGCCAATCGCCGCCAGTTGATAGGGAATCGAATTGGAGTGGCAAAGTTCGATTAACCGCGCAGCGACGCCCGGATTGATGTTCGGACCACGAAAGATCACCGGTCCCGCGCCAAGTGATATGTCCCCGAACTTTTGTTTGTCGATCGTCGGACAATCCGACGCGTGGGTCACATCGACGGCGATCGCGACTGAGGGGTTGATGCTTCCGGCCGCCGTCTTGGCGCCGCGCAACCCAATTTCCTCCTGGACCGTCGAAACACTGTGCAGGTGACACCTCAGGGGTTGTGAACCAGTTGCCGCCCGCCGCAAAGCCTCCATCACCGTCCACATCCCCGTCTTGTTGTCCATGCCCGGCCCGCTCACCAGGTCTCCGCTCAATTCCCGGTAACGCAAGTCGAGCGTCACCGGATCGCCAATCCGGCACAGCCCGCTGGCGCAAGCCTTGTTTGCCGCGCCGATGTCCAGCCACAAGTCCTTGAGGTCGACAACTTTCTTTCGTTCCTCGGGAGTAAGCAGGTGGATCGGTTTGCGACTGATCACCGCAGGCACCGGTCCCGAAGCCGACCAAATCGTCATCGCTTGCCCAATCAATTGCTGCGGGTCCCAGCCGCCGATTGTCTGGGCAAAAACGAATCCCGACTCGTCGATGTACGAGACCAGCATCCCAATCTGGTCGCAATGACCTGCGTAGAGAAGCCGCGGCCCCTCTGTGTCCCCCACCGATGCAATCAAGTTTCCATGCAGGTCGGTTCGCACCTCGCTCGCATGGGGAGTGATGTACTGTCGAACGAGCGCCTGGATCGGTTCCTCGTATCCGGAGGGACTGGGGGTTTCGATCGCCGAGCGAAAGAAACGAAGGGCGGTGTCTTCCATGAGTCTGTAATCCGGGGGCAACTTTGACGGCGATGTCTCAAAAACCGGCTCGTCCGCCGAAGAGTGCCGGTTGTAACAGATGCTTGGGAGTTTGACGACGAAGCGGGCCGTGTTCCCCGGGGCGGCGAGCTGCGTGCGCCGAGTCAAAATGACCGGCGGCGAGAATCCGGAAAAAGTTTTTGCGACGCTGAGTATCCGCCCCTTTGGATTGGGAAACGACCAGCGACGCCGAATTATGAGGAATTGACGGTGTTTCCGGGTCTCACGACCCGGTGGCGGGGTAACAACTGGACCATGCAATACCGACGAAACCGTTGATAGTGCTTGTTCGCATTCAAACGCGTTAAAGAGTTAGCCCGTTTTTTCTCGACACTAACTCTCGGACAGAAGGATTCCTGAATTGGGTTCCGTCCGTGGGCTCCGCCCGCGAAAGGAATCGGTGGCAATTCAGAGCCCGACGTCCACCCAGGGGGGAATCTGGGAAATGCAACCGTTTCGGTGTGCGATCGCCTTGGCGATCACACCTCGTACGAGAGCGACTTTGGCGACCATAGCCGAACGTTCCTGACTGCAAACACAGTCATTGGGAGCGCTGGGCAGTGATCGCCGCGGTTCGCAGCTTCTACCCCGCCACCACAGCGATGTGGGCAGTCACAGATCTTTTGCGACTGTGTGTTGACGTTTTGACAACCAAAACCGCGAGGAAATCCCGCTGGGTGAGTGTCGCAAGATGCAAACCGGGTGGCCCCGACCCAACGTAGAAATTCAAAGCATTCATCTGTTTGACGCGACCCACCGCGAACGAGCAGAGACAACCGATCAGGACCGGTTGTTTGGTTTGAGAATCAACGAAGAAGGGCTGCGAGAACAATGGTTACCGACGCACCATTGTTCGAGGGAAAATTAAACGAGGCGTTATGGAGAACCTAGTATGAAGGTCTTCACAACTGGACAGGTCGCCAAGATCTGTAAAGTAGCACCCCGAACCGTATCGAAGTGGTTCGACTCGGGGCGTTTGAAAGGCTATCGCATTCCTGGATCACAGGACCGCCGCATTCCAAGAGAATACTTAATCAAGTTTCTCAAGGAGCACGGTATGCCTCTGGGAGATTTGGAAGACGAAGCAATGGCAAAGTGCCTGATCGTCGCCCAAGACCAGGTGCTGATTGAAAACTTGAAGCGGGAACTTCCGCCCGAGAAATCGTTCAAAGTGGCTGTTGCCGCGAGCGGTTTCGAGGCCGGCATTCAAGCCGAAAGCTTCAATCCGGATTGTATCATCGTTGATTTTTCGATCGGCAAGATCGAAGCAGTTCAAATCTGCCAAAACTTGCGCAAGAACATCGATTTCACCGATATTATCCTGATCGCGTTGTTGCCGGATGACGGCCAACCGATGAGCTTCGACCGAAGCAGTATCAACGAAACGTTCAAGAAGCCGTTCGACGCCCATCTGTTGGCTGAACGACTTCGAACATTGGTCGGTACGAAGAAAGAATTGGTCTAGTTTCGGACCAGGCTGAGCTCGACTCAGCCAAAGTACGAACGATGATCCTGAATGCCTCGTCAACAGGCGTCTCGCACCCCCGCAGGTGCGAGACGCCTTTTTTCGTTCGATTCTCCGATGCATCTCCCCACGTGCAGCTCGATTGACTTCCAACCGGTTAAAGTTGACAGTACCAATCGACCACGATGATCCTTGCACGCACCGGAGGAAGATCAACTGGCAAACTCCTCGAACCATTTCGACGATCGCGGAAATGCGCAAATGGTTGACGTGTCGGCCAAAGACATCACGGTGCGCCAAGCATTGGCGGCCGGTGACGTGGTGATGGCTGCCGCCACGGGCGAAATGATCCGCGCCGGCGGTGCAAAAAAAGGAGACGTGTTGGGCGTCGCAACTCTGGCGGCAATTCAATCGACCAAGCTGACCGCCCAACTGATCCCGCTGTGTCACGCGATCCCCATCGAAGGTGTCACGGTCGAGTTTCAATGGCTCGATGACGAATCCTCCAACGAGACCAGCCGCCTGCGTTGCCTCGTCCGTGTGCGAACCTCGGCGAAAACAGGTGTCGAAATGGAAGCAATCACGGCCGCGGCGATCGCCTGCGTCACGGTCTATGACATGGTCAAATCGGTGGACCAGGAAATCTCGATCGGGCCGGTGCGTTTAGTCGAGAAATCGGGGGGCAAAAGCGGTGATTTTCGCCGCGAGTCCGAATGAACTTGTTACGGGGGGTGGCGAATTGCGGTCAATCCGCTAGTAATTCGCTCTCTGAAGAGTCCGCACGCCCCCTTTTGCCCACCGATTTCGAGATGGATTCGACTTCCACTCTTCGGCAACATCGCTCGGGTCCCGATCCACCGACCCCAATCGACGCTGATGCTGTGCGGCAAACGCTGCAACGCCTGTACTCGCCGATCGAACGGCCCTTGGCTGAGGTTGAGCAGCGTTTGCACCGTGAGTTGCAATCCCCCTATGAATCGATCTCTCCGGTTCTACGCCACGGAACCCAGCTTGGGGGGAAGCGATTGAGGCCCGCGATGCTTTTGATGGCCGGCGCCGCGGTCGGTGAATTGACGGAGCAGCACGTCGTATTGGGCACCGTTATCGAAATGGTACATACCGCGACGCTGGTTCACGACGACGTGATCGATTCGGCTCGAACCCGCCGCCACGTCGAAACGATGAACGCACGCTGGGACAATGACACCAGCATCCTGTTGGGTGACTATTTGTTTGCGCAAAGTTTTTCTCTTGCGGCGACCCTGCCGTCGACCGAGGCGTGTCGATGGATCGGTGAAGCCGCCAGACTCGTTTGCGAAGGAGAATTGCGGCAAGTTCTTCGCCGCGATGTTCTCGACATCGACGAAGAAACCTATATCGAGATGATCCAAGGCAAGACCGCTGAACTTTGCCGCGTTGCTTGCCAGCTCGGAGCCAAATTCGCCGGCGCCGATGCACGGCAACTCGAGGCGCTCGGAGTCTTTGGCAATGCGGTTGGGATTGCATTTCAGATCGCCGATGACTATCTCGACCTGTGGGGCGACGACGATACGACCGGCAAAACGCTTGGCACCGATATCACGCAAGGCAAAATGACGCTGCCGTTGATTCGGCTGTTGCAGACCGCAACGGCGGGCGAGCGTGCCGAAATCAAGACCCTGCTGGCAGGCCCGCAAGCGGATCGGCTTTCGAGGATACGTCCGTACCTCGTGAAAAGTGATGCGCAAGAATACACACGCGAAGTTGCCGAGAACTATCAGAACGAGGCAACCGGCGCGATCGCCGAATTACGTGAAACCGACGCCAAGTCATCTTTGATGGCAATCGCCGAATTCAGTGTCCATCGGCGGTTCTAGGGCGGCTGTCCGCGAATCTATTCCTGCGGCTCGGTCATACGCCAGGGATCGAGTGCCTCGGCGAGAGTCTGTTCGGGGAGAATCTTCTTCTCGCGACATAGTTCGCGTATCGTCTTCCCCGTGCTGAATGCCTCCTTTGCCAGCTTGGCGGACTGCTCGTAACCGATCAACGGATTGAGACTCGTGCACATCGACAAACTCTGCTCAACCGCCGCTTCGCAACGTTCCTCGTTCGCTTCCATCCCCTCGAGGCAAAAGTCGACGAACGCGTGGACGCCTTTTTCCAGCAGGTGAATTGATTCGAGAATCGTGTGTGCCATCATCGGCATCATGATGTTCAGTTGAAAATTACCGCCCGCGGCGCCGGCGAGCGTGATCGCAGTATCATTTCCGATCACGCGGGCAGTCAACTGCATCATCGATTCGCACATGACCGGATTGACCTTTCCAGGCATGATGGAACTTCCCGGTTGCCGGCTCGGGAGCTTGACTTCGTAGAATCCGCACCGCGGACCGCTGCCGAGCCAGCGAATATTGTTGGCTACATTGAATAACGTTTGTGCGACGCATTTGAGTTCGCCGTGCGATTGGACCAGCCCATCGCGCTGGGCATTCGCCTCGAAATGATTCACCGCTTCGGCAAAGGCGATTCCCGTTTTCTCGGAGAGAATTTTGGCCACGCGGCCGCCGAATTCCGGATGCGTATTGATCCCGCTGCCCACGGCCGTACCACCAACGGGTAATTCCAGGACCGAATCCCGCGCAAGCTCGGCGCGGTCGATTGAAAGTTCAAGCTGGCGCGCAAATCCCCCGAATTCCTGGCCCAGCCGAAGTGGCGTGGCGTCCATCAAGTGGGTGCGGCCTATCTTGATCACCTTGTCCCACTGCTTCGCCTTCTCAGCCATCGTTTCCTGCATCCGCCGCAGCGCGGGCAGCAGTGATTCCTCGATCTGGATCGCGGTCGCAACATGAATCGCGGTTGGAAATGTATCGTTGGTGCTCTGCCCCATGTTCACGTGATCGTTGGGATGAACCAACTTTGATTCAGACATGCGATCGCCGCCCGCCATTTCGGTCGCGCGATTGCTGATCACCTCATTGACGTTCATGTTGCTGCTGGTGCCGCTGCCGGTCTGGAAAACGTCGATGGGAAACTGATCGGCCAGTTTCCCGTCGGCGACTTCGCTGGCCGCGGCGAGCATTGCGTCGACCAGAGGGTCGTCGAGCGGGGATTTGCCGCCAAGAGTCAGTTTGCCGAGATCGCGATTGGCAACGCCGCACGCGTACTTCACCAGCCCCATTGCGGAAATCATCGAGGGTGGGAGCCGCCATCCGCTGATCGGAAAATTCTCGACCGCACGCTGAGTTTGTGCCCCGTAATAGGCATCAGAGGGCACTCGAACTTCGCCCATTGAGTCGCGTTCACTTCGATATTGAGTCATCGATTTCCACTTTGATTCTCGGTTCTGACGAGCACGTCGCGGCGTCGACGCGGCGGCAAACTATTGCTCCATGATAGAGGGGGACCGAACGAGTCGGGAGGCGGGGGTGGTTCGCCACGTCCCGGACAACCGTCAATTCCCTTTCAACCGGAGGTGCCGGCGCGACTCCGGTGCGAACTTGGGCACGCGATCACCGGGATAAGCATCCCGGAATAAATGCGCGCACTACGTTTTCATAACTGCAATTCTGTAGCCGCATATATACGAGTTTCTCATGCTTACCGGTGATAACAACGTCCATCTCGATCCGCCAAGCGCCGGTGTGGTCCCACCGAGTCCCGCTTCGTCCTGCGCCGACGTCGAGGACGAAGCAAATCGGTTGGCCGAAGCGTTGACGGTCAAGTTTGAGGAATTGACTCTGATCCACCAGCTGAGCGAGCGACTGAGGCTCGGCGAAGATTCAAGCCGGATTTGTCAATCTCTGCTGGAAGAGCTTGAACCGTGTATCAATGCCCAAACCATTGCCATTGAGCTGCTTTCCGACGAGGACTCACAATTTGACCGGCAAATGTTCTGGGCGGGCGATGAAGTGAAGAGCGAATGGCTTTGCAGCGTGGCCAATTACACATCGTTGTCGATGAAAACGAAGCCAAGTGAATCATGGATGAAGATCGCAATCAACAATACTCCCGATGGTGATGCGCCGGCGCAAGTCCGATGCGTCGTTGTCCCGATTCGACGTCAATCGAAATGTCTCGGCCGGATGATCGCCTTGCGTTCTCTCGACCAGAATGAATTCGGTACGGTCGAAGCGGACTTGATGAAGTCGACCTCAATGATGCTGGCGGCGCACCTGATCAATCAGCGTCAGTACCATGAAATGCAACAGATGTTCGAGGGTACGATCCAGTCATTGGTATCAGCACTCGACGCGAAAGACGCCTACACCTGCGGCCACAGCTCACGTGTTGCCGACCTGGCCGTCGAACTCGCCCAGAGGCTCGACTTCGACGAAGAAGGAATCAGCCGAATTCGGATGGCCGGTATTCTGCACGATATCGGCAAGATTGGTGTCGAGGATTCAGTGCTGCGGAAACCGGGTCGCCTGACCGACCAGGAATTCGAGCAGATCAAGCAACATCCTGTACTTGGATATGAAATCCTCCAGGGGATCCGCCCGTTCCGAAAAATCCTTCCCGCCGTCCGCCACCACCATGAGTCGTGGGACGGTACCGGATACCCGGATGGGCTGCAGGGCGAGTCGATCCCGCGTGACGCTCAGGTGTTGGCAGTTGCCGATGCGTTCGACGCGATGACCAGCGACCGGCCGTATCGAACCGGAATGCAACTCGATAAGGTCATTGATATCTTCCGCGAAGGACGCGGGACTCAGTGGGCCGCCGACGTCGTCGACG
>JAHELS010000024.1:0-19137 GCA_024644085.1 Rhodopirellula sp. | reverse complement strand
AGCGCGAGCGAACTCATCTTGCAGGACAGAGTTCGACTCCGGGGATTGAGGCGATCGAGTCCAGAGTTCACACTTGAGCGCTGGACGTCTCAGATCTTGCTTTCACCAGGGATGATTTTCCGGTGCGTACGCTTCCCATGTTCATGTTGTGGATTGGACTGCTTACGCTGCCAATCTGCGCCGATCCGCCGCCATTTCCCGATCATTCGTTATTTGGCGGGACGGGTCACTCGTCTCAGCGATCAATCCCCTATCCCGACGGCCAACCGGGTGGGTCCGCCAAGTCGGTCCCACTGGGAAACCCTTTCGGAATCGAGATGCTGGGCGAATCGATCTGGATCACGACTGTCGATGACCACTGCATCTTTCGCTTCGATGCAGGTACCAAACGCATGGAACGAATCGCTGGTACGGGCGTGGTCGGATACAGCGGTGACGAAGGCCCCGCGCATCGGGCCACGTTCAACTGGCCTCATGAAGTGCGAGCCGACGCCGAAAGAAACCTGTTTGTTGCCGACACGCGCAATCACGTCGTTCGCCGCATTGACGGCCACACCAACGTCGTCACAACGATTGCGGGAAACGGTGCCCCTGGCTACGCGGGGGACGGCCAGGCCGAAAACGAAGTTCAGTTCAAACAACCGCATAGTGTTGTTCTCGATTCGGCGGGCGGATTGCTAGTCGCCGATACGGGAAATCACCGCTTGCGACGTATCGATCTGAAGACTGGATTCGTGGAAACGATCAGCGGAACTGGCGTTGGAAAGCTGCCACGTGACGGCGAAGATGCTCGATCCGCCAATTTGTTTGGTCCACGTTCGTTGGCGGTCGATGCACAATCCATTTGGATCGCTTTGCGGGAAGGTAACAGCGTTTGGCGAATCGATCGAGCCACGGGAAAGATCCATCACGTCGCTGGAACCGGTAAGAAGGGTTACTCCGGTGATGGCGGCCCGCCGCGCGAGGCCACCTTCAGCGGACCCAAAGGCATCGCGCTGGATAACGAAAACAGACTGCTCGTCGTTGACACGGAAAACCATGCCGTCCGACGTATCGATCTTGCGGCCAACCTTATCGAGACACTTCTGGGTGGGAAAGCCGCGGAGCAGAACTTCGAACTCAAGCGGCCGCATGGGATCGCCTTTTCCACCGAGCATGGTTATCTCGTCGCCGATTCGGAAAACCACCGCGTGCTCCGAGGTCACCGCGAGTGACCCAGCTTTTGAGTCACCAGCACGCAAAACCGTTTCCACTCGGTGTCGTTCTCGAACATGTCGCGGCGAACGATGACCACCTGGATCGAGTCACGTCGCTGCAACACCATCATGGATGGGTTCCGTAGCGCGACTCGAAGTGCTTGCCACTTGACTTCGGTTACAGTCACGCCGTAATCGATCACGATCGACACTTCGGTTGCCCAGGCGTGCATGAAGTAAACCATCGATCGACTCGTTCCGCGTCGTCGGAGTCGAAACGCGATGCCGAGCGCCGCGAGAACCGCGTAGAGAATTGCCAAGCCGAGAAGAAAAGCGACTCGATCGAAAAAAATGCTCGACGCGCCGGCGAGGATAAGCGCACCGCAAGCCACCAGCGACCCCAGCACCAATTTCGCTCTCCAAGACCGATGGCCGCGCCGTTGATGCGATGGAAGCTGGGCGAAATCTTCGCTGCCTACCGCTCCGCCGAATCGGATCGCACCGCCGGGAATCTCGCGTGTACGCTCGCGAGCTCGATCACGCAGCATCGCGAGGTTACGCTGCCGAAGCCTTTCGCCCGATCCCTCGGTCGTTGGAGTTACAGCCGCTGACAAGACGCGGCTCCAGTCATCGGCTTGTTGAATCATGGGGAGCGTAATCAGCTGGGGCTGGTCCGGCTGAGTCGCCGGCATGAACGCGACCATTCGTTCGCTGGCCAATGCGTCGCCAAACCAATCCCAGCGGAAAAACGTCGTTACATCATCGCGGTAGAGGTACATCCCATCGACACACAGTTCACCTTTGACGGGCGAGAAACAATGGGGATTCGAATTGATAAAGAGCAACCGCCGATAGGACAGCGTCGAGACGACAATGGCGATCAACAGCAACCCGATCGCACCGACCGCGACCGCGGCATAGGCCCCTCCCTGCATGAACAGAACCAGCCCCACAAGTCCGAAGCAAATGACGAGCATCAGCGGAGCGAAAACTCCCGGATCCCCCTCGCGGCGAAGAAAGGTGCGAATGTCGTCTTCGTTCAAGGTCCCGGAAAAAGGAATCGGCGGGTCCAACGTGGCCATCGATCCGGCCGGAAGCGCCCATGAGGGTTCGGATTGGGGAGGAGCATAGGGATTCGTATTGGCCGCATTCATTCCCCGCATTCTTGCGACCGCGCGGATCCAGTGCGACCCCCATCGGCAATGTTGCGCGTGATCAGCCAACCAGTGACGACAAGAGGTGTCCGCAGGCATACGCCAACCCGGCGGCGATCGCACCGACGGTCAGCGTTTCGGCGCCGGCTAACCACCACCGCTGCAGCACAAACCGTGATTTAATCGCGCCCACTACAAAAAATGCCACACACGTCAACGCAGCACTGACTCGAAAAGGATCACCCGACGTGAGCTCGAGCCACGCCGCAATGAACGGCAGCAACGGGATCAGCCCGATGATCGTAAAGCTGACAATGGTCATCAGCGCCGCTGGAAACGCCTTGGGCCGGTCAAGTGAGAAACCGTATTCGTGCTGCAACATCGTGTCGATCCAAGTTGACTCGTTCGATGTCAACTGGGCCACGGCGCGCTCGAGAAGGTCGCCGCTGAATCCCTGCTGGACAAGAATCTGGCGTATCTCCTCACGTTCTCCGTCGGGACACTCGTCAATATGTTTCCGTTCAACCGAGCGCAGCCGGTCGACCACCTGGTTCTCGGCCCGCGTGCCAAGAAAGTTTCCGGCTGCCATCGAGAAACCATCACCCACGAGATTGGCGATTCCCAACACGATCACGATCGAGGGTGACAAACCGGCACCGGCGACGCCGGAAACAACAGCAAAGGTTGTCACCGCACCATCGATCGCTCCGTAAATGCCGTCCTTCAAATAGCTGGGCGAATTTGGCGCCGCAATCCGGTCGGCGATGGCCTGCGGATTGTGCGAGTGTTCAAGGCCGTGCGCGTCTGGATTCATGTCTGGTGTTGTTAGCGTGAATCGAACAATTCAGAAGTCCTCACGGAGCTAGCGTGAGGTTTCGTCAGAACTCGGGTGGGGTGTGCGGCACACAAGGATTGGGCAGGGTGACATTCGCAACAGATCGCTCGCGACGCTACCCACAAACCATCGCATTACCGGCCCCCGCGAATGCGTTCCGACGACGAGCAGCTGGCTGTCCAATTTCTCCGCCTTGCGAACGATCTCGTCCGCGGGCTGTCCAACTTCCACGTGCCGGCGGACTCGTTCCGGCGGCAAATCGACTTCCAAAGACTCGAGTTGAGAACGCAGTTCACTCGGCAGCTCGGTATTGCAGATCGGAATCCCGATCCCTGACATGTCGACCGCGACTGGTTCAACCGGGGACCAGACGTGGATCAGGTCGAGAATTGCGTCACGGCGAATCGTTTCATCGATCGCGACCCGCAACGCCTCGTCGCAGGCGGATGTAAAATCGATGCCGCAGAGAACGGATGGCCTGGTCATGGTGCTCTCTCACCAACAGAGAATTGAGGAACGGCCCAACCTGTACTAACAGCAAGGCCGGTGCCGATGTCCGAAAATGAATGTTTCCGCGCCGAGACGCGGGCGAGTGCGCATTATCGCACGATTGGTTGTGCGTGGTTGCACGACTGGCGCTGAATTGTGACACGATGCGTCGCCGTTGTGTGCGCGGCGGCGAGAGGCAACGGGTCACTTTGGGCGTCACCTGGTGTCGATTCGATTCGCCGCCGGCCGGAGTAATCGGAACGACTGGCGTAGCTGGAAAACTCGATTTGTTTGACCTTGAAATCGGGCAACGCCAGCAATTTATCTTGGGTTGGCAGCACTTCGCGAGGCACATTCGACGATAGCAGCTTGTGAACACTTCGGCTTTCGTAATGTGCGAAGGTCAGGTGTCTGCCGCTCGCGCCGCCACACGCCGGTCGACCTGTAAAACCTCACTGAGATTCATCAGCGTTGTTTGCGATCGGATCGAGCCTAGTCGTTTCGAGATGGTCTTTGGCCGCTCGGACGTGTTGCGGCTCAGGCGTGGCAGAAAACCTTCCCTAGAACCTAAATCCATGGAGATATCACGATGCGTCGTGTAATCGTTCCCGCTCTGCTGGCAGTCGCTTTGGTTGCCATGAGCTCGGCCAACGCTAACGCTGGCCTGTTTGACAAGTTGTGTAACAAAGGCTGTGACGCCGGTTGCTGTGATGTCGAGCCAACTTGTGGCTGCGAAGTCGCCGCTCCCTGTTGCGAGCCGACCTGTGCCGCCCCCGCGGCTCCGGCCTGCGGCTGCGAAGTCGTCGATCCTTGCTGCGATCCTTGCGGCGGACACAAGATGGGCCTGCTGAAGCGATTGTTCGCCAAGCACAACAACTGCTGCGACGATGGTTGCGCTGTTGAGCCCGCTTGCGGTTGCGAAGCTCCTGCAGCTGCTTGCTGCGAGCCGACCTGTGCAGCTCCCGCTGCTCCCGCTTGCGGTTGCGAAGTTGTTGATCCCTGCTGCGACACTTGCGATTCCTGCTGCGGCGGACATCGTGGTGGCAAGGTCAAGGGTTTGCTCGCCAAGCTCTTCAGCCACAAGAGTGGTTGCTGCGACGACGGATGCGCCGTCGAGCCGACCTGTGCAGCTCCTTGCGAGCCGACCTGCGGTTGCGAGCCGACCTGCGGTCTGTAAGCCGTAACACGAAAAGTCAGTTTGAGTCTGTGAAACTAATATCGATTTCTCAACCGCGAAGGTAACAAGCCGAAACACGACGACAGCGAACATCGTTTCTTCGCCCGTCAGAAATTTGGCCCCTTCGAGTAAAGACTTCGGTCGCATTCTGCAAGCTAACTGGAATCACCGTCCCCGGCAGCGTTTTCGCTGCCGGGGATTTTTTTGTCTTCATCGCCGGGTATCGATTTCAGCTCCAATCCCAATCCTTCGTAGATCCGGTTGAAATGATCGATGAAATCTGTCGAGCGTGACCTGGGCAGCCGTACCGGTCCGGTGTGCCGGTCGCCATCGCACACGACCGCGTCGCAGACGCCACCGTCACGCGGACTGCTGCTGCGATTGCTGCTCGAACTACCGCCCGCGTGCTCGCCGATGCGAGAACGATCCTCGGCACCAGAATCCCGTGGTGCGTCCGGTTCCGATGCCGCGACCGGATCACCTTGGGCGTCCGGATCATGTTCGTCTTCTCGCGTCACGGCCTATCTCCGCCACGCCACACCACCGACGGATGGGGAAAACCGAGTTGTTTGTCGACTCGGTTGTAAGGCATCTCGCCATCGAGATACCGGCGTAAATTACGACACGCTAGATCTGTCGTATCGTCGGCGCGTCTTGCGGACTGGGCTCCCACGTGGGGCGTGATGATTACCTTCGGGTCGTCCCAAAGCCGGCTCGATGCCGCCAACGGCTCGACCTCAGTTACGTCCAGTCCGGCACCGGCCAGATGGCTTGACGCCAAAGCCTCGACCAACGCGGATTCAACAACAATCGATCCTCGTGCGACGTTCACCAGGTAACTCCCTCGACGCATCCTGGCGATCCGGTTTGCATCAAATAGTCCGCATGTCTGAGCATTGAGCGGAAGTGCGAGGATGACGATGTCGCTGACTTCGAGGAGATCATCGAGCTGGTCGGCAGGCCACAATTCGTGCAACTCGGGCGGCACGTCGACAGGGTAGAAATCGGTCGCCACAATCCGCACATCCCACGGCGCGAGGACCCTCGCCAACATCCGGCCGTTGCCACCCATCCCGACGATCCCAACGGTCTTTCCCCGCAGGTCGTCGGTGGGAAGGCGTACGAATTCCCGTTTCGCCTCGGCCCGAAAGAAAAGTGGCAACTTTCGCAACAAGCCGTGCAGTAATGCGAATGTCTGTTCCGCAACCTGCGGGGCGAACAGCCCCGAGGCGCTGCTGACGAGTATCTCTGAATCAATCACACCGGGAACGAGACAATGATCCAACCCAGCCGCGGATGACTGAATCCAACGCAGACGGTTGGCCGCCAGGACGCGGTCCCAATCAACGGGTACTTTCGCGTGTCCAATGAAGACATCGGCTGTCGGCAGCAGCTCGTCGATGTGCTCCTGGCCGGCGTTGACAACTTCTGCCTCCGGCGCAGCCGCCTGGATTTGTGCGACATGACGATCTTCGACGGGATAGCAAAGAACGATTCGCATTGGTTTATTCGATCCTGCGGGACCATTCGCCGCCGCCTACCAGTTTTGGCACTGTGCGACTTTTGGATTCGTCGCATCGCGGAACTGTAAATCGCGTTATGATGACTTTACCTCGAATGTAACGAGCATTGACGTGATCGCGAAGTCGGCTTTCAAAACACGATCGACCTGTCTCTCGATGTGGGTAGCCGCGTTCCTTGTTGCGCCGGTATCGGCCCAATCATTCGAGGACTCAGAGATCGCGCGTGCTTTTGAAGCCCACCATGACGGATACAGCAGCGATGAAGTCTTGATTCGGGATGATCTGCGGAACCGATTCCTGGACGCTCTGGCCGCAGACCGAGGGGATCTTGACGCGGGCGAACAACGGGCGGCCTTGCTTCATCTATTGAAGCTGCGAAAAGCGGGAAAGTTGTCCGCCGCTGCGACTCGTCGCGGCCTCGCGGTCGACGAAGCCGTCCTGCCAATCGCCGAAATCGCGGCACGCGTCGTTACCGATCGGCATCGCGTGACGACCGACACAATGCTTTGCGATCCGGAATTCCGAAGGGAACTGCAACACGAAGCGGAATTGATTTTTCCGGGGGCCGATGCCTACGCGATTCGAAAAGCTGTGCTGGCACTGAGAAAGCGGAGATCGCTGCGCCCGGAGTTGGTGTTGAAAGTTGCTGATTGGGGACGGGAGGTGCGAACGCTTTCACTCAATGACTTGCGTGAGGCGATCCGACTGGAACAGGTTCCTGCCAATCCCGGCGTTTATCTATTCCGGTCTCCAATTGGATATCTTTACGTCGGAGAGGCCTCGAATCTGGCGGCGCGCCTGCGCGAACACACTTCCGGCAGCGATCGGAAGTCCCTGGCGGAATACCTCGCGGGCGAACACTCGGCGTCAATCACGGTCGAACTGCACATCTTTCCACCCGATTCGCCGGCCGCGAAAGTCGGCGTTCGCCGCGCCTACGAGAGCGAGCTGATTCGCAGCCGCCAACCGAAGTTCAATGTCCGACCTTAAAACGGATCCGGTGCCGGCGTTGTGGCGCCCGGCACCGTCGGCGCCTCGATGGTGACCGAACCGGGTTCCGCGTCGTTCGGCAAGTCCAGGAACCATGTACCCGGGTACTGTGGATACGAGATGTCCGCCCTCATGGTGCTCAAGATACGCATGCCCTTTGTTGTCAACTGCGTTCCTTCGACGCTCAAGGAGGTCAGGCTCGTCAACTTTGCGACGATCGGTGCCTCTTTGTCAGTCAACAAGGTGCCGTCCATCGAAATGTCGACAAGTTTCGGTAATCCGACCAGGTGAACGAACCCGCTGCCGGTCACCTTGGTTTCATTCAGTCGAAGTCCTTCAAGTTTGGTCATTTTCGAAAGGTGCCTCAGCGACGCATCGGTTACCGGCGTACGCTGCATATCGAGCGTAACGAGATTGACCAGGTCGCGCAGGTGCGCGATACCGGCGTCGGTAATGCTTGTGCTGTCGATGTCCAGAAACGTCAGGCGGTGCAGCTTGCCGACCTCGGCCAACCCGTCGTCGTTACACTTGGTGCCATACAGCGTCAGATCGGTGACGCCGGGGAATCGTTCCGCCAAATTGCCGAACGTCGCACCAGTCAGGTCCGTGTGACTCACCGAAAGCGACGTCAGACGCGGGAGTGCCGGCAGGTGCTTGAATCCTTCATCGTCGATCGCTTTGTCGCCGCAATGAAGTTCGCGAAGCAATGGAAAACTTGCCAGATTCGCGTATTCTTTTGGCGGAACTTCCGCGCCCTCCAAGTACAGAACCCGCAGTTTCGAGAACTTGTTGAGATGTAAAAAATCACCCTCGGTCACCGTGCAGCTGCTCAGACCGATCGACTCGAGGTCCTCGAAACCACTCATCGACTGAAGCAACGCCCCGAGATTCGATCCGGGACTCAGATCGGCGTGACGAGGTGTTCCGAACCGCTCCTGGCCGAACCAATACTGTATCAGCGACTGAAACGAGTTCTCCGCAGCGTTGGAATATTCCACCGACCCTCCTTCGGCATAGATCCGCTGCACGGCACGCCGCTGGCGCGCCGGACCGGAGGTGAAATAAGCCACGTAAATGCAAGCGAGCGTCATACCGATCAGCGCTTTGCGGAGATCGAACTGCAGCAGGTGACGGGGACGCCGGTGAGCCGGCAGGGGGAAAATCCAGTCGCCGGCACCCTGCAGCGTTCCGTCCCAGGCAATCGAGCCGTTGTCGTTCGCGCCGTCCGGCCCCACGCTGTAGATCAGCGGCTGATTCAGTTTCGTGTGAACCTTTCCCTTCCAGGTATCGACACCCGGCCCCCGGATCCGTTCGCCGCCTGCCAAACGCAATTGAACCGGCGCGCGGGCCGTCGAAAACGAATCGGTCGGTGTCGCGACCTCGAATTCGTCGCACGCCGTCTCGAGATTGACGGGATAGAACCCAAGCCGGCGATGATACGCGGCAACACAAAGATACGAACGTGTCGCGGCGGCCGCCGCGTCCCGCGCGTCCATATGACGGCTCATCTGAAACAAGTCGACCCATTCGCGGCGCAGGTTTTCGTCCACCAGGTCAGACCATTGTGCATCGTCAGGAACATCATGCTGCTGGGCGAACGACGACGGAAAGCGAAACCGGACTTCGCGTTCGATGACTTCAAACAATTCCTGGGTCGGTACCCCGTTTTCCGCCGCCCAGATCAAACACTGGTACATGCCCCGCCGCAGCAACTCGCGGGGCGGAACGTCGGCGTCGTCGTCGGCCCCACGAAACCTCGGTTCGGTCCGTCGATCATATTCCGAAGCCAGCAATTCCGACCTTTCCATCGGCTCGCCGAAAACCTCATCCGCCGATCGAACGGTTCGCTCGAGCAAATCAGGGTGGATTCGCCGCCGCGCGGCGGTGGCGCGAAGTTGCCGCATCAGGTGCATCTCAGATTCGATAGCCAGCTTCAATTGCACCCAATCGGCACCGCGGCGGAGGTCACGCGCTCCGCGCAACGCATCGACCAACAACTCAATCGCCCAATCGGGACGCCGTGCGGTCCCAAGTCGTCGGCTGAACAACTCGGCGACTCTCACCAACGTCGAAAACGCTTCGAGCTGTGATTGCTTCGAAGGGGACGAGCGCGAATCGTACATAGCGATCACGGGGCCGCCAATGCGTGCCGCTTCGCGGAACTGGTCTAACGCCTGTCTTCTGCGATCCAGCCGCCAGAAACACCGACGCGGCGTCCGCTTCCACCTGGCCAACAGGTCCGATCCGTCAACGACTCGATGTTTCCACTTGCTCCGCTCGGTCGCCTTGATCGCTGATTGGTACAAGCGATGCGCACGTTGGGCGTCATCATCACCTTCGGTGTCACGCTCGGTGTCATCATCACGTTTAGTGTCCGCGATACGGTCGACGTTGGACGGCGTCGGGCACAGTGGCGGAAGTGTTGGGAAATTCACGCTGACTGAATTCCTGAATCGAGTCGGACGAGGCCGATCATTCCCGCTCCCGCTGCGCGGCGAGGAAGCGTGCCAATTCGTCCAATGAAATGCGATCGTCGTCGTCGAGGTCGGCTTGACCCATCGTTTTTGCCGACAACATCCCGGATGACGCCGTGTCGGGAAGCTCGCTTGCTTCGAGGAACGTGCTGCGATCCTTGTCGTGACGAGTCATTAGCGAGACCGCCTGCTTGAAATCGACTTCCACATATCCTTTTTCCTTCCGGCTGGCGGCAACCACCTGTTCGACTTCCGAAACCGTGATCGCGCCATCTCCATCGGTATCGTATTGCCCGAGTTGTTGCTTGAGCGAGTCATCGAATTGGGTTGCCACGTCTCCTTCGAATTCGATCTTGCCGTCGCGGTCCGGATCAAATCGCTCAAACAGACGCCGCACCTTGGCCTGGTCCGGCTTTGTCAAACCAGTGTCCATGCGGTGCTTGGCAAACATCGTCGCGATCTCCATGATACCGAGCTTGCCGTCGCTGTTTTCGTCAAATTCTTTCGCAGCCTTCGGCAAGTTGGCACTCTTGCGTTCGTCAGCATCAAGCATTTTGTCCCCGTCGCGATCAAGCTGCCGAACAATCCGAACGGCGCCCGTTTGATCGATCGCCTCAATCCCCATCTCGCGTCGCAGGCCCCGATTGAATGCGAATCGGGTTGCCAGCTCTGCGACGGTGAGAATGCCATCGTTGTTTTCGTCGTAATCTTGCGGCTGGCTCGGCCAACCGCGGGAAATCTCGTCCGGATCGAGTTGGCCGTTGCGGTTGGCATCGTACCGGCCCATGAAGGTGTTGACGTTGTTGATATCGAATTGCGTGATTCCTTTTTCCTCCCGAATCATGGCAACTCTCAAGGCGACTTCGAGATGAGTCAGTTTTCCGTCCCGGTTCAGATCGAACCTGGTCGCTTCCTCTTTCCAAGGCAGGCGTTTGCGTTCGGCGTCGTCGATGAAGCGGTCGTCGTTCGTGTCATAGACAGTCATCGCCCGTGTCGCTTCGCCAAGATCCGACTCGACCAGGATCAATGAATACAGATCCGTATTTGATTCAACCGTTTGGGCCGAGAGCTGCGCAAGCGACATGGAAAGCGGGACTGCGACAGCCCCTAAGAAAACCGCCCGCCGCATCGTGACTCTCCGTAAAAAGAAACCAGATTCATATCCATCATCATCTTAATGAATGTGCGAACACCCAAGCCCGCACTCATTGATGCCCATGCTGTTTTCTCAGATGGTCTGGGATTTCGTAGCCGTCCGATTGCAGAAACACCATCAAATCGGAGATTTCATCCTTGCTCAGCAGGTCCAACAGGCCGGTCGGCATCGCCGAAATCGTTGACTTGACCTGCTGATCGATTTCTTCCTTGGCGACTTGTGTCACCACCTTGGGCGTCAGCAAGTTTGTCATCACATCGAAGTGTTTGTTTTTTTCGCTCGTGATCACGCCGCTGATGACACGGCCGTCGGCCAGGAGAAACTTGTACGTTTGGTACTTCTCGTTGATCTCGCTCGAAGGTTCGATCAACTGTTGCAGAAGTTTCCTCCCCTTGTAGCGTTTCGTTACGTCCTTCAAGTCGGGTCCCAGGTTGACGCCGTGACCGGCAAGGACGTGACATTGGTTGCAATTCGCTTTGACGAATGCCGTCATGCCTCGCATCACCGTCTTCTCGTCGATCGACTCTTTCGTCGGCGATGGAATCTCCCGATCGTCGAAATCGCTCATCTGCCAATGCTGGACGATCTTCGGTTTCTCCGCGGCCAGCAGACGTTCGGCCTCGCGTGAGCTTTCGGCGACCACCATCAATCCGTTCATCACGACCCAGTGCCCAGGGAAGGTGCAAACATACGGGTAGATACCAGGCTTGTCGGGCGCGACGAATCGCAACACTTCGACACGCGACTTGCGCATCGGGCCGATCATCTTTGATGCTTGCAGAATCAACTTCCGCTTGTCCTTTGGAATGAAATCCGAATTTGCGTTTTTGGGATCACGTGCCATCGCGTTGGCTGCCATACCGACCTCCTCGAGCGCCCCCGGCTGGACAATCACCAGGTTATGGTCGGTCGCATCGGGATTGGTAAACACAATCTTGACCGCCTGTCCAGGTTTCACCGTGATTTGCTCCTTCGTGTATCGCATCACTTCCGGCACGCAAGAGATCGTGAAGGTCGCAAGATTCGGCTGTGAGTCGAACTGGGCATCGCCGGCAGCCGGCGTCGGCTCGCGCAATTCATTCTTCTGTTTCGCATCCCGCAGAATCTTTGCGACGGAATAGGATGGGTCGTCCTCCCAGTGTCGACGAAGCGTATGTGAACCGAGTGCACAGCTGATCGCATAGGCGAGATGGCCGTCGCTGGGGTGATTCAAGACTTCCAACATCGTGTCAAGCGCTCGTTTGCCGCCGATATAGCTTGCCGCGATCACCCCTTCCATTCGCACCATCGCGTACGGATCGTTGACGGCCCTGCGCAAGAGTTCGATCGCGTCGGGAAAGTGAGGATGCCAGAATCGAAGTTGTTGCGTCGCGGCGGCGCGGGCGTGTCGATTGTCACAGGCGAGCAGCTCGCGTAACAGCTCGACGTTGACGCTGCGAATTCCCCGGTAAACCCATATCGCTTCGATCTGGTGATGGCGATATCGCGGATCCTCGGGGGAAAGCGATTTGCACCACGCGTCCAATGACCGCCTTACCTTTTGCGGGTCGCGCTCGCGAAGTTCGGCGCGCACCCAGTAACGAATCCGGGATTCCGGTCGCTTCAATTGATCAAGCAAGGAGTCAATCGGCGCGCCAGCGATTTGCGGCGGCTGCTGAAGCGGTTTTCCCTTTTCGGTGACGCGCCAAATGCGTCCCGAGTGACGGTCGCGACGTTCGTCACGCAAGGAATACTGTGCGTGTCCCTTGACCGGGTTGTACCAGTCGCAGATGTACAAGGCACCGCGCGGTCCAAAACGGATATCGACCGGAATGAAGCTCAGGTTCTTCGAGAAAATCAGGTCGCTGACGTACTCTTCGTCGTACCCATATTCGCCTTCGACCCATCGGTGGATCTCGATCCGATTGGTCGGTTTGTAGCGGGCCTTGATGTAGCCACCGCGCAGTTCATCTGGGAAGGTTCCAAAGTCGACGAATTCCTGACCGCACGTTCCCGAGTAGGCTCGCAGCCCGGTCGGTTTGGGATGCTGAATCGGGTAGGGCGGGTCGAGCGAATGGAAGGCGGCTGCGAAGATCGGGTGACTGGCGACATGCTGGCCCCAATCGTCAAAAGTCACACCCCAGGGATTCGTGCTGTGGTAGGTACCAAAGCTGATCAATCGTTGCGTGTCAGGCTCAAAACGGAACCAGCCACTGTTCTGCTGTCGAACCGGGCCGTAAGCCGTTTCGACTTGACTGTGATGAAAAATCGATTCACGAAAAATCAGATCACCGCCGGGTGACCAGACAAAGTCATGCAGCGAATGGTGGGAATCTTCGGTGCCAAAGCCGCTGAGAATTTGGCGCCGAAAATCGGCCTTTGAGTCCCCGTCGGTATCCTGAAGAAAAGTCAGGTGTGGCTCTTCGGAAACGTAAACGCCACCGTCACCGAATTCAAACGACAAAGGGATGTGCAGGTCATCGGCGAACACAGACGACTTGTCGGCCTTCCCGTCGCCGTCGGTGTCTTCGAGAATGACCAATTTGTCATTGGGTTCATTGCCCGGGTAAACGTGGGGATAAGTCGTCGAACAGCTGACCCAGAGCCGTCCGCGGTTGTCCCAACGCATCTGGATCGGGGCCGCCAGATCAGGAAACTCCTCCTCGCCGGCGAACAACGTCACCTCGAATCGCGGATCGACCTCGAAAGACTTCAGCTCATCTTCGGCCGACATCCAACGGTTGGCCCCGCGACTCTGTTTCGTTTCAGGCAACGGCGGCAAATTCGAATCATCGATCGGTCCCTGCACCGGTTTGTCTTGCGCCAGATCCCAGATTCGTCGATCCCGGTTCGCCGTCATGATCTCGAAGTTCCGCATCGCCGGCAAGAAATCGAGGTATCCGTAACTCTTGCTGCGGCCGCCGGTGTAGTAGAACGTGTTCAACGGCCGGTAGCGGCGAAAAAACTGGCGGTTCTTGTCGATGACCACGCGGCGGATGTCCTCGCGCACGACCGGTGCGTCCTCAGCAAACAGCCCACGGAAAACAAGTCGCCCCAACAGCGAATAACCCTCCTCGCCGAGGTGCACGCCATTGAACGTCAAATCGCTTCCGGGACTCTGCGTTGCAACCAGCATCGGCGTGTACAGATCAACAAAGCCGACTTCCATTTCGGCTGCCACATCGCGAACCACGCCGGCGTAGGCCGCGATGCGATCATTGTTCAGCGCTGCGGCGGGTACTCCCGTGACATTCTCGTTGGCGATCGGTGAGAGCAAAACAATTTGCGGCCCCTGGTGGCCATTCAGCGCCGAGGAGCGCAACTTGTCGACGAGTCCGCGCAAGTTGTCTCGAAAGACTTCCAGGCCGTCGGCACCGTCGAACGATTCGTTGAAACCGTAGGCGGCGAGAATCAAATCGATTCTTTCGTGATAAAGATGCTGGTGTATGTCCGCAAAGTTATCTGGTCGCGGCTGGAGATCGACCGTATCGGCAGGCCAACCGAGATGCCGAATCACCAACTCGTGATCTGGATATCGCTGATGAAGCAGCGTCTCGATGTGTCCGAAATGCTGGCTGCGCTCGAGCAACATGTTGCCGATCAAAGCGATTCTCGTGTTTGGACTGAGATCAAGCGGCAGAGCGGTGCGGACTGGCGCCGCCGGTTCGGCGCGGGGGGCCGTTGCGGCGTAAATCCCGAACTGCTCAAAAGCCGGGTCCTCGAACGGTTCTTCATTGCCCGTTTCCGTATTTCGCGCATCTACGATTCCGGGATTCTGTGAGCACACAGGGCGGGGCCAAACCGCCAGCACCAAGAGAATCACCACCGAGAACGCAAGTCGCGTTGAGTCCAAAGAAGCTCGAAATTTGAACTGCATGAAACCGTGTACAGATAGAGGGAGCGATTGGGACGCAGACGTGCGACTGGAGTGACAAGGTGGAACGTGCCATTCTGGATCTCGCAAGCGGCTGCGGAGAGCATTGTAACTGAGCATGCGGGGCCAAAATCAGAGACTCAGATATTGGCGGACCCGCCCGCTGGCATTTCATCGCAATTCGGTACAATCAGGCTCGTACGCGGCTCGGCCTGGGGCTGCAAATTTGTCGACACCGTCGGCGTGGACATTGAGAGACGAGAGAAAAATCGTATGAGCGAAGATGCAAAAGTCAGTGGTGTCGTCCACTTGATCGAAGAGACAAAGACCTTTGGCAACAAGGGTTTCCGCAAGCGGTTGGTCGTCCTCGAACAGGACAAAGGCAGCTTCACGAACTATGTCCCGATCGAATTCATCCGCGATTCGTGTGACTCGGTCGACGAGATGAATCTGGGAGACGAGGTCGAAGTCAAATACCGGCTCAACGGACGACGATGGCAGCGGGACGAGTCGAGCGAGGTCAAGTATTTCCTCAGCGCCGAGGCGATGTCGTTCAAGGTTCTCTCGAGCGGCGGTGAGACAATGACCGAAAAGGTGACCGAACCGAACGACGCATTCTCCGAGGCGGGCGAAGACGAGGCACCGTTCTGAGCGAGCGGAGCGCGGTGACAACGAGCCGCGTTTTAACCGCCGGTCAAACTCGCTAACTCATGACTCAACCCGCTCAGGCCGCGCGTCGATTTTTCGATCTGCTCAATCGAGACGACGTTGTCTTGGGTCACCTGCTGGATATTTCGGATGCTGTCGTTAAGTTGAGCGACGCCGGTCGCCTGCTGCGACGCCGAGGCGGAGATTTTGACCGCCGAGTTCGCGGACTGTTTCAATGTCTCGGTCAAAGTATGGATTGTTTCGCCAGCCTGGGTCACAACTTCCTCCGCCTTGGTAACCGAATTGGTGCCGGCTTCGGTCGACAACACAGTCTCGTGGGTTGCCCGTTGAATCTCACCGAGAATCTGGCGGACCTGTGAGGTCGCTTTTTTCGACTGTTCCGCCAACGACTTGACTTCGGCCGCTACGACTGCGAATCCTTTTCCATGCTCGCCCGCGCGCGATGCTTCGACCGCAGCATTGAGGGCCAGCACGTTCGTCTGCTCGGCGATGTCGTTAACCGTCGCGGTGATTTCGCCGATGGCTTGGGCCCGCTCTGCGAGCGACAATATGTTTGCGGCAATCGATTCGACCTGTTCTCGAACTTCGTTCATCGCCCCGGTCGTGTCTTCGATCGCCAAGCGTCCCGCCTCCCCGATTTCGCCCGTTCGTTTCGCCGTTTCAGCCATTTGGTTGGCGCGCTCAGCGGATTGCTGGGTGAATTGTCGCAACTTTTCGACCGTCGAAACGGTATCACTGACCGCAACGTTTTGTTTCTCGGCTCCTTCCGCCTGCTGGGATGTCGTCCTCAGGATTTCGGTGACGGACGTGGCCAACCGTTGCACCGCATCGCGGATTGCTTCGCGGGTGCGATTTCTCTGTGAGATGTCTTGAATGGTGCCAATAAAGATCCTCTCCTTTTCCAAACGCAACTCGACGACTCGTAACCAGATGTCGAACGTCGTGCCGTCCTTGCGAATCGCAGGTAACTCTCTGCCTTTACCGATGATGCGTGCCTCACCGGTCTCCATGTAACGACGCAAATAGCCGTCATGCTGCTCGCGGTGCGGTGACGGGGCCAACATGCGGACGTTCGCTCCGACTACCTCGTCTTCGTTGTAACCAAACATTTGTTCCGCAGCCGGATTGAAAGACTCGATGCATCCTCGCTCGTCAATCGTGACCAACCCGTCGGCCGCCGCATTGAAAATCGCCTTGGCCCGCGTCTCCGACGCCAAACTCTCCTGGCGAGAAGTCATTGTGCCAATCCTTTCACGCAAACTGCGATTCATTCGGTTAAAGGATTCTGCCAATCGACCGAGTTCATCGTTGACGTGCGTTTCCAACGGCGCTTGCTCCAGATCACACGCCCCGATTCTCTCGGCACAATCGGCCAACAGTGCGACAGGTCCGGTGACTGATCGACGAACGATCCGATAAACCGCAATCCCGAAGACCATTGCCAGCACAACGTCGAAAGTTAACACCAATAGAATCGCATTCTCCTCCGAACCCATGCGATTCTTGAGGAAGATGAGTCCCATGGCCGAACCGACGCTGAACAGCAATGCCGCCAAGCCGAATTGGAAACCCATTTTTTTGTCTAACGTCGCCAACATGCTTGCTCACTGTGCCGTCTTCAAGAGGAATGCTTGCTTCCAAAGAGTAGACGATTCTAATTGGCGAAGGTAATGCGAGTGAGCGTCGATTGGCCCGCAGAGACAAACATCCGACCACTCGGTGTGCGGTTTTATTAACTCGATGGATTTGTCTTCGTCCCGCGGCGTGCCGGCTTGGCCTCGGCGTCCTCTTTGACTCGCAGCAATGTGTTCGACCATACCGCGTCAAACTTGCTGATCCAACGCTCGGCAATCTGACGAATCGGGGCGGCGTTAAGCGAATTGATCCTACGCCGACCCTCGCTGCGCGTCTCGACAAGCTTGGATTCGCGGAGGATATCGAGATGCTTCATCACCGCGAAACGCGAGAGATGCGGAAAGCGTTCCACGATTTGGGTGGTTGTTTTCGGACCCCCACGCAGGAAGTCAAGAATCTCGCGCCGCGTCGCGTCGCCGAGCGCCTTCCAAATGGGATCGAGATTGTCGGCCAACCGCCGGCTCCGATGTTGTCACCGTGACATGTCCCTGACGTCATCCAAAAGTCGCCGCCAACCACGACCAAGCCCTTCGCGATGACCAAACTTGCAAACGCTGTTTCAACATCAGTTTGGATCTCGACGCTCTGTGCGATATCAAGAGTACATTGCTGAAGCTCGGTAGCATTCATCGCTCGATCGCCCCTGCCGACGGAGTTGGAAAGGTCGAGCCGCCTCACTGGAAATGTTACCGAAAAGTCACATATTCTCAAGGATCTCTCAGGCTGACACCAGACCGCTGGTAGAAGTGTCTGCTCCGGTCGCGTAGGATTCTCGCTTCCGCGCAATCGAACCTGATCACGGCCTGCCGCCGTTGGGATCACCGGAGGCCGTCGTTCGCACATGAAAGTTGGTGTCACCAAGGAGAATTTTCCGGGCGAATGCCGTGTCGCGGCGACGCCCGAAACCGCTCGGCGATTGATCGAGAAACTCGGATTCGACGTCGAGGTCGAAACGGGTGCGGGCGAGGCGGCGAGCTTTCCCGATGATCAGTATCGCGCGGCCGGATGCGTTGTTGTCTACGACGCGGCGGCAGTATGGAAAGCGGCCGACATTGTGTTGAAAGTCCGGCCGCCGGAGCCATATGAGGTCCAGCGACTTCGGCCGGGCCAGGTGCTCGTGTGCTTTTTGGCTCCCGGGCAAAACGGTGATCTCCTCGACGCCATTGCCAAACAGAACGCGACTGCTTTGTCGATCGACGCGATTCCGCGCATCAGCCGTGCTCAGAAACTCGACGCGCTCAGTTCGATGGCCAACATTGCGGGCTATCGTGCGGTCGTGGAAGCCGCCGGTTTGTTTGGCCGATTCTTTACCGGACAAATCACTGCCGCGGGCAAGGTGCCCCCAGCGAAAGTCCTGGTGATCGGCGCCGGTGTGGCTGGTCTTGCAGCAATCGGCACGGCACGCGGCCTCGGCGCGATCGTCCGCGCCTTCGATGTCCGCCCGGAAGTGGCGGACCAGGTCAAGAGCATGGGCGCGGACTTCCTGATGCTGGAATTCGAATCAGACGAACAAGGTGGAACGGCGGGTGGTTACGCCAAGACGATGAGCAAGGAATTCATCGATGCCGAGATGTCTCTCTTCGCGGCACAAGCGAAAGAAGTCGACATCATCGTCACCACCGCTCTGATTCCGGGGAAAGAGGCGCCGAAATTGATCACACGGGAAATGGTCGAATCGATGCGGCCGGGAAGCGTGGTGGTCGACCTGGCCGCCGAGCAGGGCGGCAACTGCGAATTGACCGTCCCCAACGAAGTGACCCAGCACAACGGTGTGCACATCGTCGGCTACAGCGATCTGGCCAGCCGATTGGCGCACACGTCGAGCCAGTTGTACGGCACGAATCTGTTCCACCTGCTGGAGGAAATGGGCGGGTCCGAGAGTTTCACTGTCGACATGGAAGACGTGGTGATTCGCAGCGCGACGGTGGTTCACAACGGCCAAGTGACTTGGCCACCTCCTCCGGTCGCGGTCTCGGTGGCGCCGAA
>JAHELS010000424.1 GCA_024644085.1 Rhodopirellula sp. | reverse complement strand
TCGCCGAGTGGGAGCGGCGCATGAACGTCCATCAATACTCAGGCGTGCAATAGTGGTTCCAGTAACGGACGCTCACGATGGCCGAGCGGCTTGCAGTGGTACACGGTAGAATGCAGTCCAATATTTGATTGCTGATTCAGTAGCGAAATCTGCTCGGTTGGTGTCGGTGAATCGAACAAGCATTCCAACTCTGTTCTTGTCTTGCCTAACGTTGGCTGGCTGTGGATCCAAGTCGCCTACCACGGCGAGCGGTGGGAGTGAGCCCCGTTTCTATTCTCGCGGACGCTTGGCCGACGCTGGTTCAGAAGTCTATCGGCGTGAGCGACCCGATTTTGCGACCGAAATCCCGAAGCTCGTGCTGCAGTATGAGCAGTCGATCGGCGACGACGCCCGCGAGTTGGAAGCGATCGGATTGCTGCATGACATCGCCGCCGACGCAGGTGTCGAGTCCCGCGTCAACGAATTGAAGAAACTGATCGGCCCCCTTTGCAAATCGCTGCGGAGCCAGAATCCGGAAATCCGCAGAATGTCGTCGCTGACGCTCGACTACGTGACAAAAAATCTCGGCGCCGAGGGTTACGCCGCCATCGGACCATTGATGGATTTGATCCAGCGCGAAGCTACGATGCCGGACCAGGACGCATCCACGTTTGCGATATCGGCGATTGGCCACGTCGGCCCCAGCGCCTCCGAAGCGGTCCCCTTGCTGATCGACCAGCTCGCCAACGCCACCGCACCTCGACATTTTTGTGCAGCCGAAGCCCTCGGGAGAATTCAGTCCGAACCGGAGTTGACCGCTCCGGCGTTACTGCGTGCCCTCGAGCCCCGTTCGGATTTCGGAGAAACCATCATGGGGCATTCGGAATTCGAGGTCTTGTACGAGCACGCGGCAATTGGCCTTGGATGTTTTGGCGCCGATGCCGCTTCCGCTGCACCTCGGCTGATCCGGCTCGCGGAAACTCGCAAGCATGGTCATCATCGCCAGGCTTTCCTAAGAGCGATTTGCCGGATCGGCACTCAGAGAGAACGCGCGATTCCTGTTCTTGTCAAGGTGATCGACGAAGCAAAACAACGCGAATCGACGCTGGACGACGACACTCTGACTTATGCCATCGACGCCCTTTGCAGTTACGGTGCCGAGGGAGAACAGGCGGCGATCCAAGCCCTCCGCGGAACGAGATTCTTGATCGTCATGAACCACGCGAGCCGGTTGTGGGAATCCATGGATCCATGTGCGTCGTTGGTAAACCAAAACGCGGTCGTCGAGGTCGTTGGAAAGGTCGATACGCTCGAGATCCTCGAATTGATCGGTGAATTTGACGACGCGGCGCTGCAATCGCTCGTCAACGCGACGAACCTGAAACAGCTCTATCTGCCAACCAAGTCAACCTTGGGGAACCAGGATTACCTGGGTGAATTAAAGAATCTCGAACTGCTTCGCTGCGGTGAAAAACCTTCGGTGGAGGCATTGGTCAAAGTTGCTGAGCTACCATCGTTGGCGACGCTGATCATCCCCAATTCAAAACTGAGAGCGGCCGAGTTATCGGCACTACCGATGATGCCGAGCCTGAAGTCGTTGGACATTCATGGACTCGATTGTGCCGACGACGGTTTGGAACAACTTTCAAAGTTTCCATCGCTTCAGCAACTTCGGCTCTTTTCTCCAAGAAACCTGAATGACCCTGATTTGAAACATCTTCGACAATTGAGCGACTTGCGTGAGTTAACGTTTGTAGCGACTTCCGTTGGCGATCCGGGCATGCAGCACGTAAAACACCTGACCCAGCTTCGTCGACTCGCGCTTTACTCCACAAACGTTTCGGACGCCGGATTAATGCAGCTCGTAACTCTTGAGCATCTCGAGCGATTAGAGTGTGGCGGTTCGCGGATCACCCGGCACCAGGCATCGGATTTCCAGAGAAGAATGCCGAATCTCGAATCCGTTACATTCGGCCAGTGACAAGCGAATTCACTTGCGCTCAATAACCAGATCGTTCATCGCGTAAGGAATTCAATCGACTCATCGCTCATGTCAGACACCCGGCACGAACCTGAAAAAGTTGGCCAGACGCCGCAATCGGTCGCTCAGAAGGTTGCTTACTGGGTCGGGTCGTCGGACTATTGCTTGGCTTCGTCGTTTGCGCGAGTCCCTTGCGCAGCTCAGCGGATATTTCGACGTGGATGAATGTCGCTCTGACCAAAGTTCGCCGATGACAGATCGATCGAGAGGAGGATCGAAACGGCGCGACTCGCTTGAGTGGACCAACGCGTTGGGGTCTAATTCGGTGTGGACGATTGACTGTGCGTCCCCGGAACAACAGAAGTTTGAAAGCGACACCCAATGTCTGAGCCCGAACGACGTGACTTGAAGTTTGAGAGTATTGATGAGGTCATTGCGGAAGTCGACCGTCTCGCCTCGGGCGAGGTTCGAACGACCGGGAAACATTCTTTCGGCAAGATCCTGAACCATCTCGCATTGAGCCAGGACGTTGCTACCGGACGCGCCACGGCTCCGCCACCTCCGGTGTTCATGCGTCTGATGATGCCGCTGATGCGACGGATGATCATCAACGCGAAGCCGCTCAAACCCGGCATCAAGCTTCCGGCGAAGGGGGAAGCATTCTTCTGGCCCGATCAGGAGTTTGACGTACCGTCGACACTGACACATTTCAAAGAATCGGCGGAGCATTTCAAAAACAACGGCCCGCTCGAAGTGCATCCGTTTTTTGGCAAGCTGACACGCGAGGAAAACGAGCAACTGACCTGCCGCCACGCAGCGCTTCACTTGAGTTTTGTGCATCCGGCGTAATATCGGCACGACGGCATATCTGGATCAGTGTGATACCTCCACCACGTGATCAAGCTGGATTTACAAGCACGCAGCGCAAGCAAGTGAACCATCCACTGGAGATTCGCAAGAGACGGCGGTTTTGATGTCGCGCGAAAACAAGCACCTTGGGCAAGTTGTAGTTGCAGGCCGAAACGAGCTTGGCGAGTTCCGGCGATCACTCAAAACACAGCCGGAACTCGCCAAGCTCGGTCCGGCCTACGAAGCTACGAAGCTGAAACGACTTAGTCCATTCACCACGCGATCTAGCTGGACTTGCAAATACGCAAGCGATCGCGATCGTGAAAGCGACGGGCACAGCACACAACTCTCATTCTTCAATGCGTTCCAAACGAATGCAGCGCCTTGCGAAAGCCAGCCACTCGTCGGCCAGTGAAAGTTGTGGCTCGACGTTCGATGGATCGAGATCCCGTTACGGCAAAATCGAGTGGAGCAGCATGAGGAGAAATGCTCGATCACGAGGAGTTCCCGAACACCTTTCTACCCGACGCAATCACGGATTCAGAAGAAAACATGTGGCATGCCACCACACC
>JAHELS010000423.1 GCA_024644085.1 Rhodopirellula sp. | reverse complement strand
GGTTATCGATCAACGATAGAATAGTGCACGGAAGAATGCACACTTCTCGACGAAGGTACATTCCAGTCGACTCACAGAGTTACATTGTCATTGGGCTGGTTGTATCGGAACGATGAGGCTCACATGTGCCGTCTGTGGAAAACGCTTTCAGCTTGGTGAAGTGACGCCTGCTCGCTTCGCTCGCCCGCTGGTCGTCCAGCGGATCGAAGCGGACCATCCCCAGTGGAACGTCGATAGCCACATTTGCCATCACGACTTGAATCACTACCGCAGCCTGTATGTTCAAAACGTTCTGGAACAAGAACGCGGTGAATTGACGTCCCTTGAGAAGGAGGTGATCGAAAGTCTACGTCAACATGACATCCTGACTCAAAACCTGAACGATGCGGTTGATGAGGAAGCATCGTTAGGGCAACGTCTGGCTGACAAGGTCGCCAGTTTCGGCGGAAGTTGGACCTTCATTATTTTCTTTGCCGGCGTTTTGATTGTCTGGATCACGATCAACTCCATCGCGATGCTTGGAAAAACTTTTGATCCCTATCCGTTCATCTTGTTGAACCTGGTTCTCTCCTGCCTGGCTGCGATCCAAGCACCGGTGATCATGATGAGCCAGAACCGGCAAGAAGCCAAAGACCGCCTGCGTTCGGAGAACGATTATCGCGTGAACCTCAAAGCCGAACTCGAGATCCGGCACTTGCATTCCAAGATGGATCTGTTGCTCACCCATCAATGGCAACGGCTGCTTGAAATCCAACAAGTACAAACTGACTTGCTGGAGGAACTGGGCAACAATCGGTGATAAAATTCAACCTCCGGCTTGCGGGAGCGTCGAACGCAGAAGCGGCCGGGGAGAGATAAACTTCAGATCGAAATTACTTTTACCGCGAGCCGTCGGCACTTGACGTTCAATATCCTCGACGATGTCGACGCGAAAATCGTCAGGCGATTCACGAAGGCCGCATCGAAGTTCGGAGCTGGGTAGTCATGCCAACCGAGCGGGAGAAAATGCTGGCCGGCCATCTTTACGATCCGAATGATCCGGATTTGTCAGAGGCTCGGTTGATTGCGCGTGAGCGGTGTCAGGTACTCAATGCAAGTTCGCCTCGGGACGAATCTTCGCGGCGTGATGTGCTGAAGGAACTGTTTGCGAGCGGAGGCGATTCGGTTTGGCTGGAGCCGCCGTTTCGCTGCGACTACGGAACCAACATCTATCTCGGCCTGAAGGTCTACTTCAACTTCGATTGCGTGATACTCGATGTTTGCGAAGTTCGCATCGGGGACTATGTGTTCGTTGCACCCGGCGTTCACATTTACACTGCAACACATCCGCTCGAAGCGAACCTGCGTCGCACGCAAGAGTTCGGCAAGCCCGTCACGATCGGCAACGATGTGTGGATCGGTGGCAAAGCCGTCATTTGCCCAGGCGTATGCGTCGGGGACCGCAGCGTCATCGGTGCTGGCAGCATTGTGACGAAGGATGTTCCCGCCGGAGTCGTTGTTGCGGGCAATCCAGCGAGAGTGATTCGCGAGATCGAGTGATGCCCTATTACAAGCCAATTACGGACGTTTCAGTCTGCCTTAGAATGCTGACATTCCAAGCCTTGGAGCCGGCCACGAACGATCGCAAACTCGATCCGTGCCCGATGTACGGCGACACTGTCCCTGTCCCCTCGCAGAAGCCTGCAGGCAACAGTCGGTGTCAATCACAACGACACGGTTCAATCATTTCATGCGACAACTGCTCCCCATCTTTGCCCTGCTGATCCTTGCTGTTTCTGATTTGAGGTCAGAGGAAAGGACACAACTCGCGTTTCCCACAGCTGAAGGGTACGGCCGATTTGCGATGGGTGGGCGAGGCGGTCGTGTCATTCGCGTTACAAATTTGCAGGACAGTGGCCCGGGAAGTCTGCGTGAAGCCGTGGAGGCAGAAGGTCCGCGTACGGTTGTCTTTGATGTGTCGGGGTTGATCACGCTGGAAACGCCGCTGGTGGTGCGCAATCCCAATTTGACTGTCGCAGGTCAGACGGCACCGAGCAAAGGAATCTGCGTTCGCAAATACAACTTCGGACTATACGCGACGCAAGACGTGATCATCCGGCATCTTCGAGTTCGCCCCGGCAACATCTCCGGTGAGACTCTGGATGGAATGGGAATGGCGTACAGCGACCACTGCATTATCGATCATTGCTCGATAAGCTGGACGATCGACGAAGCGTTCAGCTCACGTGGCGCTAAAAACATCACGCTTCAGCGTTGCCTGATCTCCGAAGCGCTGAATGCGGCCGGTCATCGCAAATACCCCAACGGTACCCAGCACGGCTACGCGGCCAGCATCGGCGGCATGACCGGCAGCTTTCATCACAACCTGCTTGCCAACTGTGCCGGGCGAAACTGGAGTCTCGCTGGCGGCCTCGATAAGGACAAACGCCACACCGGCTGGATCGACATTCGCAACAATGTCGTCTTCAACTGGAAAGATCGAACAACAGACGGCGGAGCCGCGCGGGTTCAATTCGTCAACAACTACTACAAACCGGGGCCGGCGACGCAGAAGCTTCACGCTATCCGCCCGGAACTGGAATGGGTGCATCTGTACGGACCCCAGGAGTACTTCATCGCGGGAAATGTGCTTGAAGGCCATGTCAAAGCAACGGATCAACTTGGCGGATTTGTCCCCTGGAAAGACACGCCCTTCGACCAATACGTCAGCAGAACCCCTTTCTTTGATTCGCATGTCGAAACACATTCCGCGGATCTGGCCAAACGATTCGTGCTGACAAACGTTGGATGCAACGTGCCGCGAATGGACCTGCATGACATGCGAATTCTCGAAGAATTCCAAACTGGAAAATGCCAGTTTCAAGGTAGCGTCACTGGGTTGCCCGGACTCCCCGATTCGCAGGAAGATGTCGGCGGCTGGGAAAACTACCCGGAAGTCCGCCGACCCGCGACGTGGGATACTGACCAAGACGGAATGCCGGACGAATGGGAGCGAATGCACGGCCTCAACCCGGACAATGCAGAAGATCGAAACGCGGACCGAGATAATGACGGATACACCAACCTCGAAGAATACCTGGGAAGCCTGACCGGCGAGTTCCCGGACAAGTCATGATCCTCGAGGCGACCACAGACTGCTTTGCAGTACTTCGAGTTGCTCAACATTGAGACCGTGCCTGTGCGTCTGCACCTCGCGCGAATTCGCATCATCGCGCGGCAATGCAGCGTGATCGTTCACGGTGTTTGCAGATTCTAGTCAGCCTTTGCGGCGTCAAGACCTGACGGACCAAATGGGTACGTCGTGAAGGCGATCCGGTCAAGCATCGCTCCGTCTTCGCGGTAAACAATCGTCAGTGTGTGCTCGCCTGGGCTCAGGTTCGT
>JAHELS010000422.1 GCA_024644085.1 Rhodopirellula sp. | reverse complement strand
TGGACCTGATCCACGGCGGTCACGGTCAGTGCTCTGCCGAAGGGGCAATCGCGACCTGCAAACGGCTCGAACAGTTTGACCTTCTCTGGATGGAAGAGCCGGTTGCACCAACCAGTAGCATGGATGAAATGGCCAAAGTGGCACGTGCAACCACGGTCCCCATTGCGACGGGAGAAAACCTTCAGGGCCTGGAAGACTTTACCCGTCTGATCGATAAGCGCGCGGCGTCAGTTCTCAATCTGCCGCCGCCCAACGTCGGCGGACTGACCGAAGCGCGCAAGATCGCAACGCTGGCTGAAATACGAGGCATGCAGATTGCGCCGCATTTCTTTTCGTATGGCCCCTTGTGCTGGGTCGCCATGGCCAATCTTTGCATGGCCACACCCAACGTGTTGATCCTCGAAGCGAATGCGTTGCGAGAAAGTCCGTCCGGGCCCAAAGGTCTCAACAAGAATCAATTTTTCAAAGAACCGATCAAATTCGACGGCTACTACTTCGTGCCTTCCGGCAAACCGGGATTGGGTTACGAATACGATGAGAAATTCGTCGTGAGCCGGAAAAGGCTGGCGTGAACAACGAATTTTAGCTGCACTTGGTTCGCAGCAACTGAGTTACGGCGAAGCATTAGCGGATGTCGCACGGACGCGTAGCGTTCGCGGCGTCTCGAATTAGGAATTATCAGGTTGATCTCATTCATGAAACATCACTTTGCATCAATCATGGTTCCAGGCGCTCTGCTGGTCTGGCAAAACGTAAGCGCCAGATGAACTGCAGGGTTTGATTCTGGGATGTGGGCAACGTTTGGGAGCCTCTTTTTTTTGAAATTCTGGGCTGGTTTTTTGGCGGGCTTGCTCGCTGAATTTGCCTCTACTGTCAGGCGGATATGGGATTCGTGAATTGGGGCACTTCGCGCGTTTTCTGTGTCCGCCGCTTTTTGTTGCCCACGTGAGCTACGCTTTCGCTTCGCGTTCCGCTTTTCGTTGCTCGGCGATGTTCCAGCGGTGACTGGGGTTGGCAGTCAGCCAGCGATCGGGCAACAGCGTCTCCAATTCGGCTCCGCGGGGAAAGTCGCGAAAGACCGAGCGCAGGTAAGCCCACGGCTCAACCTGGTTTTCTTTGCAGCTACCCACCAGCGACATCAGGATCGATGCACGGCGGCCGGCAACCGGGCTGCCGACGAACATCCAGTTCTTGCGGCCGATCGCCACTGGCTTCATCGCGCGCTCGGCGCGGTTGTTGTCGATCGATAAATCGCCATCCTCGACATAGCGGTACAGACCTTCCCATTGGTTGCGAGTGTACGTTGCCGCCTTGCCGATCAAGCTCTTGGGCAGGAACTCTTCGCCGTCGAGCCACTGCTTCAAATCATCCAGCAGCGGACGCGCGTGGCTCTGGCGAAGCGAATAGCGAGCTTCTGCATCGACCTCGGCCGCAGCTCGCTCGATTTCATACAGACGTGCGATCACACCTAACGCATGATGTGCACGCGCCGGATCTTGTTCACGAGCTTTGTACCAGTAGCGACGGCAATGCGCCCAACACGACACCTCGTGAATCTGGCCGCGCGATCCCGCGTAGACTCCGTCGTAGCCGCCATAGGCATCCGCTTGTAAGTAACCCTCAAAGCCTTGCAGGAAATTTTCGGGACCAGCCCGCTCACGAGTCTCGGTAAAGTCATAAACGGTATACGGATGACCGTGGTCACCGAGATAGGCCCAGAACCGCGCCAGCCGCGTGCTGCGGATCGATGTGTCAATCAACTTGACTTGCGTATCGTCGGTGTGAATCACTTTGGACTGCAGCACTCGAGACGTCATCAGCTCGTACAGCGGCGCGCATAAATCGGCCACCGATGAGAGCCAGTCGTAGATCGTGCTGCGGCGAATCTCCACGCCGTGTCGTGAGAAGATGTCTTCGAGCCGATAACCGGGAAGATGGTCGCCGAATTTGCTGACCACAACTTGGGCAAGTAACCCTGGGCCGGCGAGCCCCTTTTCGATCGGTTGCGGCGGCTTGGGAGCGGTCAGTGGCTTGGCGTCGTCGTGTTTGTCACCGCAAGCGTAGACGGCACGCTTGTGCACGATCACCTTCATCTTGGCCGGTACATATTCGAGCTGTTTGCTGATCTCGAACCGGATAAACGGCATCGGCTTGCCATCATGCGGACAGAGTCGTTGTGCTTCCGGAAGTTCGTAGATGACTTCTTCGCTGGGAAGGTTGTCGGGAATCAACCGGCGACCGCGCCGCTTGCCGCGTCGCTGATTCGGCCGGGGAACTTCTGTCTCTTCTTTGGCAATCGCTTCCAACTCACCAAGTTCAAAGAGCATGAGCTGATCGGGATCCAGGCGTTCGCGCTGCTTGCCGCGTAACGCTCGCAGCAACTCGAGGATCTTGAGGTCCTTTTTCTCGATCGTCTGGCGTTGGTCGTCAACGGTGCTGGCCAGCTGCTCATTGGATGCGCTTAACTGGTCAACTGATGCATGCAGCTTTACAACCAGCTCTTTCAACGCAACCGGATCGTTTGGCAATTCATCCTTGTTCATGCCGGTAGTATGGCGTCACCGGCAAAAAAGTTCTCGCTGTCACTGCAAAAAATTATCGCTAATCATCTCGGCTTGTTCGGATGACGGTATCGCTTGCGATGCTCAACGCTGCGCAAGTCGATTCCCCCCAGCAGCAAGGTGAGTTGCTCACTTGAAATCTCCGCGCGTGGTGATCGCTTGTCCTTGTCGATCAAATCGCTGGGGAACTGAAACGTTCCCCTCTCGAGTCGCTTGTACCAAATCGCCAGCCCGTCGCGATCCCAATAGAGGATCTTCAACCGGTCGCGGTTTCGATTTCGAAACACAAACAGATGTCCGCTGGTCGGGTCTCGCTCGATGATGTTCACCGCCATGCCGGAGAGCCCGTCAAATGAGCGACGCATATCGGCTGGTTGAGTGCACAAAAAGATTTTCAGTCCACTGGCCAAACCAATCATCGATCTGAGTCCAGCTGACAAAGCACTTCGAGTACCGGCCGCAACGCAGCCACCTCATTGGGAACGCGCAGGATCGCGCCGCTGGGCAGATCGATTTCGACCAGCGCAGGACTCGAGACTTCAACGGCAACAAAACCGGCAGCCGTCGCCGCTTCAGCCAACCTCTTCCGCCACTGGTAGAAGGCATTCGAGCTAACACCCTTGAGCTGGCAGAACCCAGCCACGGTGAAATCACCGCGTTCAAACTCGTCAAACCAGGCCGCCCACTGCTCGGCTGAATATCGTTGTCGTCGCATCGGATCTCCCCCACAGAAATCCAAACCCTACCAGCAACGTCAACATGCACTTCACCGTGCGCTTACGATCATTCGGTCGATGAAGCCGGAGCGCGCAAGTCAGGCATTCATT
>JAHELS010000421.1 GCA_024644085.1 Rhodopirellula sp. | reverse complement strand
CGGCTTGGCATCGTTGCCCGCGTCCTGCGGAATGATCTCAATCGCCTTGATCGCTGGGCTCTCGGATTGTTGTGTAAAGGTGATCCGAAGTTCGCCGTCCGACACACGCACCGGAACCGACTCGATGTATGCCTTGCGGGGGCCACCTGCTTTTTGCCAGATGTCAAAGTCTTTGAACTCCTTTCCCTCGACGTTGTAAGTAAAGACTCGTTGGCCGGGGCCAGTAATTCCTGTGAAGGTCTCCGCAAAGTAGAGCTTGACGAGATACTTTCCGTCGGGAACTTTACGCGCGAATGCGGTCATTCCCCAGTGTTCACTCAGGAACAACTCGGGATCTTTCGTGCCGGTCACCTGCGGTGCCGAACCGCTGCCGCCTCCCGGGCGATTTGTCATTTCCCCTCGACCACGTTCCGGCGCAGGCTCCGTTCGATCGCCAGTTGATCCTTCGTCGTTCGACTGATCCGCAGCGCCGGGCATCTGGCTCTTCCAGATTGTTTCTCCGGTCCGTTTGTTGAGAGCGACCATCATTGCGTCGGTAGCGCCGGGAGTGCAAATCACGTCGTCGCCATCGACCAGCGGGGATTCGCGATAACTCCACGTTGGGGCGACGCCGCCGAAATCTTCGGTCAGGCTCCGCGTCCAAAGAATCTTGCCGTCTTCGACGTTCAAACAGGCCACGGTTCCTGCCATGCCGATCACATACAGTCGATCGCCGTCAACGCTCGGCGTGCATCCCGGTCCTTCTTGCGACTGAGGCATGCGTTGCTGCACCGCGTCACCCAAGGGAGTGACCCAAATTTCCGTGCCATCTGCTTCGGAAAGTGCCCAGACGATTTCTTTGCCATTGCGGTTGCTCATCCCGAAGAGTTTTCCATCGACAACCGCCGGCGCACTGTCTCCGCCGCCGAGCCCATCGATGCGCCAGGCGAGCGGTGGCCCATCGGTTGGCCACTCCTGCAGCAAACCTGTCTCCTGGGAAATTGCGTTTCGTTCAGGCCCCTGCCACTGCGGCCAATCCGCTGCCCATGCGCAATGAACGAAAATCGCGGCGACGAAGACAACCTTTAGAAAATGTTTCATCACTTCACCATTGTTTGTTTTCAATTGTTGAACTTTCATGCCGGCACGTCGCGCCGCCATGGTAATGTACCCCTGTCGTCGATCACTTTGTCTTTTTCCTCTGCGCGAACAGCAAATCCAGCAACTCATTTTGCTCTTCGGTTGCCCGGTTGATTTACTGGCCGGGTGCGCAAATGCGCACCCGGACCGGAACGCTCCCCAAACGAACGCGTGCTCGTCTCATTTTTCTGGACCGTGTTGACTTGACTACACTTCTTCTTTGATCTCAGTCATTAAACGAGTCACGTCCTTTTGAAACCGTGTCATGGTTGCGCTGTATCGCCGGTAGTCAGCGCCAGGCCGCTGCGAAAACTTTTCGATTGCCATGATTCGCTGTGACAATGCTTTGAAGTTGCGAATGCTCGTATGCGAGACGTAGGGGCTGCTGCCGATCGTATCCAAATGCTTGTCCATGTCTTGTTGCAGCATCGTGATCATGTTTTGGATGTCGCTGCTTTCCAATGCTGATCGAAGCACGCGTGCTGGTGCGGCCGGAATCAATTCGTATAAATCGTCGGCCGTACCCGTTGCCATCACTCGCGCGGCCTGCTGGCGCATTTCGTCCGGGGCATTCACATTCGCCTGCAATAAACGTAGTCCCGCAAGTGTGGCGAGTCGCTTGAATACCACACGGCTTTCATGCAACTGAGCGATTCGGCCCGCTTCTTGCGCAGACATCGCACGCACGTCGTCAAGTGCCCTGGCCAGATCTTGTACAGGAATTCCAAATGCGATGCCGTCCTGAGCTGGCTGTCTCGATTTGTCCCCGAACGAGTCATCAAGACGAGCGAGGCCTTCGTGAATCAACTTTTCTCCCTCGTCGGTCGCTTTCATTGCGATCACTCCAACGACCTGGTCCAGTTCATTCAGAATCGGACCGCCACTGGAACCGGAATCAATGGACGCATCGATCTGCAAGAAATCGAATCCATCCACACGGACCATTGACCGCGTGGTTCCTTTCACCACAGCGTTTCTCAACGTCACGCCTCCACCAATTGCCGGGTTGCCACGCAACTGAACCGATTCGCCCTTTGGCACATGTCCGTCGTAAGCAACCGCCAGGGGTGCCCGCCGGGTTTCAAGAGATAGAATTGCAAGGTCTCGATCGAGATCCTGATACAGGATTCCATGAACTTTGACGAAGTCGCTTTCCTCTGGAAAAAACACCTTCAGGTCGCGCGCTGGCGCATTTTCGATGACGTGATGATTCGTCACCAACAAATTGGGGGCTGCAAGAAACCCACTTCCATGACCGAGTGGGTGTTCGATCAAGGCGACCGAATCAGCCGGTGATGGTTTGCCGCGAGGCTTGTGTCGACGGAATTCGGACTCGCGAATCGGTATGTATTGCAATTGGGAGATGCGGAATTTGCCCAGCAATGCCTCAACAAACAGTCGGTCGCTGGGGACCCTGAAATTGGGGTGAATCGTGAGCCGCGAGGGATCGCCGGTCCACTCGATAATCGTTTTCCCGTCGCACGTGATGCGTAAATGACTGCTATGAACCGTGCAAACGATTTCGAAGTCACGTCCCGTCGGTAAAACACTCTTGCGGTATAAGGTCGAATTCGAAGGTTCGTTTTTATCATCGATCCAGGCGAGTCCCGATCGCCTCGAACGGCCGTAATCCAAGATTGCGAGCACTTGATGTCGATTTCCGACCGTAAGACCAATGTTTAGCGATCCCGTGTCCATTAGTCGCTGCGCGACGAGCTTGAGTTGATACGAACCCGAAACGGAATACGGGATCACGATTCTTACTCGCGATGAACGTGACGACACAATTGCATCTGCGTCACGCTCCCACTTTCCCAATTGAGAGTCTTTCGCAGGGTCGATCATCGACAACAGGTCGACTTTATCTCCCAGGACGTCCGCCACAATGCCCGGTTTCGATGTCTCGGATTGTTTACGTTCGAGTAACCACGCTTGAACGTAGTCGCGGTCCGGCCCGCTCAGCTTGCTGATCGACAGTGTGATTACATTGCGATCTGCTTTTCTCAACGTCGCCGCGGAGTCGGTGGCATCGACCAATTCAGCTTGTACTTCAAATCTGCCGTCGCTGGTCGTCCACGTACGAAGTTCCGATGCGGAAAGGGACAGTTGAACCAGCGTGGCAAACGTCAGGAGAAGAAGGGCACGGAGTTGGGGAATCGTCATTCGTCAACTCGAGTGGAAAGATGAGTCGCAAGAACTGGAAGATTCAAAATCTACCATGATGATACTCGATGTCCTCGGCGAAACTTGATCGAAAGTAGATTCGCTCG
>JAHELS010000420.1 GCA_024644085.1 Rhodopirellula sp. | reverse complement strand
TGTTGATGAACATCGACTCGACCAGTGTCGGCAGTGGGCCCCGGCTCAGGGCGCGGTATGGGCAGGTCGCCAGGCCGACGTTCGGCCGGTTCACGGCACGATCGAGCGCGGCAAAGTAGTTGGGCCAATCTAATGAATCACAGCGACTTCGCAACAAACCGTTCAGCCGTAGCCCTGGCACAACCGATAAATCCGTAAGAGTCTACCTAGATAACACAACTTGCGAGTATCGGTCACACAACGGTTCAATGGGGAAGCGTCTTTCCTTTTCGATCGGTCTATTATTGCTCGCAGCGTCGGCTTCCATCGCTCAGCAGCCTCTACAGACGTTGCCGATGATCGAGCAAGACGCTCTCGGCTCGAGTTTCACGCCGGACGATACGCCACTCAGGTACTGCGATCGTCCGACCGATACCGAGGTGACTCAGGCAGCGTGGATCGATACGATCGATGGCTCGTCGAACTCGGTCAGACAGGCTGCCATGATGCAAATGTCACAGCCGGATCTGACAGGCGTCCAAGGCGTTGATGCGAACCGTTTCGCCGGCTCATTCGCATCCCGACCGGGACGCTACGATATCGGCTTGGACCTTTACTCGGCGCCGGAATTCGAGGGCGGGCTAATCGTCTTTGGTCGCGACGTGGCGATGAAGTTTGGCGGCTACGTGAAGGCTGATTTCATCTATGACTTCAACCCAATTGACTCGACCGATTCGTTTGATACGAGCAGCATCCCGGTTGGGGCTCCCGATCGAACGAATTTTCGGGCGCACGCGCGTCAGACGCGGATGAGCTTCGATACACGATGGAAAGCTGACGGTCGTGTCGTCCAGGTCTTTGTCGAAGGCGACTTCTTCAGCGACGACAATCAATTCCGGTTACGGCACGCTTACGGTGAAGTGGGCTCGCTGCTTGTCGGACGAACATGGACCACGTTCACCGATGTGGCGGCCGCGCCGGCTACGCTTGACTTTGAGGGTTCGGTATCCAACGTGAACCGGCGACAAGCCCAAGCCCGTTGGACCCGGCCAATTATCCGCGACTTCCTCACGCTGGCGCTAGCGATCGAGGATACGCGATTCATCATCGTTCCGCCTCCCTCGCTTCCGGGTGAAGCCCGCTCCCCGTCGCCGGACTTGATCGCTCGGCTCAGGTTGGAAAGGGATTGGGGGAAATTTCAATTCGCCTACCTGTATCGCGCAGGAGCGTTTCAGCCGACTGGCGGCGAAGTTCTGACAGGCAATGCTTGGGGCGTCAATTTCAGCGGTGTGATCTTGCTGGCGGAGTCGACCAAGGCGTACTATCAGATTCTGTTTGGCGAAGGGATCGGCAGCTACCGCAGCCTTCCGGACGCCGCTCCCGCATCAGCGACGACCGATCAAGTCCTGCCGCTCTTTGGCTGGATGGTCGGAGTCACCCACAACTGGAACGACCGCCTGAGCTCCAACTTCACCTACGCTGAAAACAGTCTGGACAACGCGCCGCTGCAGTCCCCGGATGATATCAGTGAGACATCTTACCTGGCCGCCAATCTGATTTGGAGCCCGGCGGAACGGGTCAAGGTCGGCGTCGAGTATCTGTATGGGACGAGGGAGAACGTTGATCTTACCAGTGCCGCGGCCCATCGCATCCAAACGGCATTCATTTTCGAATTGCCGTAGCTCGTCGGCATGACCGAAGCAGGTAGGAATGGATTGCTTTGTCAATTCTCGCTTCGCATCGACTCGTCAAATTGTGAGTCGTGGCGTAGGTACTCGTCGCTGGTGGGGCCTTGGAACGCTTTAAGTCCGAATTCTGGCATGATCGCGAGCACGTGATCGAAGATGTCGGCTTGAATCCGCTCGTATTCTTTCCAATCCTGTTTCGCCGAGAATGCGTAAAGTTGGATCGGCAATCCCTCGGGACCGGGTGGAAGTTGCCGTACGATTAAGGTCATGTCGTCGCGAATATCAGGATGTTGCCCTAGGTAACCTTCGAGATAAACACGAAACGTGCCGATGTTGGTTAGCTGGCGGGCATTCGGAGGACGGCACGCCGGGTCGCTGAACTGCTTGTTGTGTGTTTCGATTTCCCTCGTTTTCTGCTCGACGTATTTCTCCAGCAGTTTGATCTTACGAAGCCGCTCGACCATTTCGGCGGTCAAGAATCCAATCCGATCCATATCGACGGAAACCGCGCGCATGATGCGCCTGGCACCTGCGTCCTGCATTCCTCTCCAGTTTCGAAAACTCTCGCTAACCAACGCGTAGGAGGGAACGGTGGAGATTGTCTTATCAAAATTCTGCACCTTGACCGTCGTCAACCCGATATCGGTCACAATCCCGTCGGCACCGTACTGTGGCACTTCAATCCAGTCATCGATCCGCAGCATGTCGTTGCCGGCTAATTGAATCCCTGCGACGAAACCGAGAATGGAGTCCCTGAATACCAGCGCCAATATCGCCGCCATGCCGGCCATGCCGCTGAGCAGAACGGTCACGGAAGTGTCAAACACAACGGACGCGGCCAGGATCAGACCAACGACCCAAACGGTGATTTGCGCACCTTGCGTCGCAAAACGAAGTGAGACGCCGGCGGGAAGTTCATCGTCCACCAACACGTCCCCGCTGGCACCGAGCAGCGAATTGATCGCAATGACCGCGGCGATGATGACGTAACCTTCGATCAGATTCCGGACAACAGCGAGCGTTTCCGGGAAACCGTCAAGCGCGAGTGGGATCATCCAGTAGACCGTCAGCACCGCAAGAATGTGAGCGCTGCGACGCGCCACGAATCGTTCCCGTAACGCGTCCAGCCACTCCGCGTTCTTCGTTGATCCGAAACGCCCGACAATCGAAGGCACCAGTGATCGGATGATCCATTCGACCAAGCGATCGATGGCCAAAGCAAACAGAATCACGGCAGCAACGCTGCCGATCGCTACGACGATGGCCGCAAAATTCTCCGGTAACCCAAGCGACTGCTCGAACCAGTCGCGAAGATTTGCCTGCGTTCGATTGACGGTTTCCAACATTGGTGTCTCGCTGTTTGGCGAACGCAAACTGATCAGCCCAGGGCGCTGACCGAGGTTCCTGCCGGTCTCTCGCGCGAACCAGGGCTTGCGCCCTGCGGCTAAGGTGATGATCGTAACATCGGACTCACCGGGGTCTGTTGTACAGTCGGACAGATTCTCTGTAGAGTGCCCGGTTGCATTCGCCACGACGAGTAAGGGGACAGTGATGAGACGAGGTGACGCACCGATGACAGCGATCTTCCAAGATTCCAGGACCGAGAACAAGAAGTGGAGAAGCAAAGGTGGATAACGACTCGTCTGTTGAATCTTACGGCGTCGGCGGCAAGCACTCGCTCAACACGTGGACACGGGTCTTCGTGCACGGGCTGATCGCGTT
>JAHELS010000419.1 GCA_024644085.1 Rhodopirellula sp. | reverse complement strand
GCGAGCCATGGTCGTGAATCGGTGCAACAAGTCATCAGACGGAATGCCGTGCGAAGACTCGATCGCAAGCTGTATCGCCCAACCACGGACGTAGGGATTGTCATCAGCGAGCATCTTTTCGGTGACTTCCGCACTGAGTGCGCCCATCACGTGCAATGCCCAGGCCGCGCGAAGTCGTCGCGTTTCGTCGTTGTGCTCCGTCGCGATCTCTTTCAGCGAAGCGATCGCGGCGGGATCGACTTCCCCACCCGCCGCCCGTTCCTGCAGCAATCGGCGCCCATGGCGCACGTACCAATCGTTTCGATGCAGCACGAGTGCTGCGAGCTCGGTGTCGGACATCTGCGTCAACGGCTTGGTTTTCGATCGCAGATCCGTTTCGCCGTAGCTGATTTTATAAATGCGCCCGTTGGTGCGATCGTGTTTGCTGCTGTCGCCCGTGTGACAAGCCTGCATGTCGTACCAATCGATCATCCATGCATTGCCATCGGGACCATAGCGAAGATTCAAGATCTGTGACGCCTGGTCGCCGGTCAGCAGAAAATCGGGGCCGTGAGTGCCGACGTATCCCGATCCATTTGGTTTCAACAAGTCCAAGTTCAATCGTTGTCCGTGAATGTTATTCATGAACAATGCGCCACGGTACTGGTCCGGCCAGGTGTCGCCCAGGTAGATCATCGCACCTGCGTGGGCATGCCCACCACCGGCGGAATCGGATCGACTGTTTCCGCCATGCGGATTCGCACCGAGGTAATGCAGGTGATCGGCGATTGTCACGATGTCACGATACGTGTGCTGGTTGAAGTGCTGGCCGCCTTGGCGTTGATATCGAGCACCCTGAATGATGTGGTACAAGTGCGGGATCACGCAGGCGGTGATGAAGGCTTGTCCGTGGTCATTGAAGTCGACGCCCCAGGGGTTGCTCGTGCCGTGCGCAAAAACGTCGAATTCGTGACGTGTGGGATGATAACGCCAGACCGCCGCGTTCAAGGGAATCCGCTGATCGTTCGGCGAACCAGGTTTTCCCACGAGCGAATGGGTGAACACGCCGTGGCAACCGTACAGCCAGCCATCGGGACCCCAGATAAAAGCGTTGAGTGTTTCGTGGGTGTCTTGGTAACCCCAGCCGTCCAGCAGAATTTGTGGCGCGCTGTCAGGTACATCATCTCCGTCGGCATCGGGGATGAACATGAAATAGGGAGCGGCTCCGACCCAGACTCCGCCGAACCCAATTTCCAATCCGCTGACCAGATTCAATCCTTCGGCGAACACTTTGCGATTGTCCAGCGTTCCATCGCCATCGGTATCCTCGAAAATCAAGATCCGATCGCGGCCCCGATCGCCATCGGCACGGCGCGGATACTCGAACGCTTCGGCAATCCAAACGCGGCCGCGGTCATCAATCGCCATTGCCACAGGCTGCTGGACCGCCGGCTCGGCCGCGCCGACGGTGACGCGAAATCCATCGGGTAACTTCATAGCCGCGGCGGCTTTTTCCGCCGGTAACCCCGCATGTGGATACTCGTCGGGCTGTAGCACAATTTTCTGAGGCGTTGGCTCGGCCGGAGGCTCGTCATGCAAACGGAAGTGATCGAAGTTCAAGTGGCCCCAGCCCCCCTGGTGCTGGTCAATCAATCGAATGAAAATTTCCTGGCCTTGGTAATCCTCGAGATTCACGACCGACTGCTGCATCGTTTCGCTGTTGGATCCCGAGAATTGGAAGATGACCTCGCCGGATTCTTTTTCCACCAATTCAACTCGCGTTTGTTCGTGCTCGCCGCCTTGAGCCAGAAACGAGGCGAATGGTTTGGACGCCACGAAGGGAAGCGAGGTCAACGTCCCCACACCTTCGTCGCCGTGCAGTTCGTAGCCGCCGATCCAGTAATTTCCTTCATGATCGCTCTGCATGTCGGGCCGACGCGCGGCGACCGTATCACCCTTGATCGGTTGCCCGTCGAACGCATTGCCCGTCGCCGTCCAATCCTCCAGCGTGCCCGTTTCGAAATCAAGATTCAAAACACGGCCGTCGGTTGACTTGGCTTGCACGCTGTCGTCATCGCTGGCGGCGATGACAAAACTCCCGTCTGGTTTTTTCACGCGCAGGTAATCGACCCCGACCATGAATGATTTGACCGCTGCTTCGTTCGCGCCCGTGATTTCCAGGTTCAGCATGTGATCGTCGCCATCAACTTTGATCTTTGGAAACGAGAGCACTCCGGTCGTCTTGACCACCGTCCGGTAGAGGTCGATCGGATCGCCGAGTCTCTGGTCGTCAAGTGAAAGCTGAACGATGCCGTAGTCCTTCGCACCGGTCAACACAACTTCCAAGTCGACGGTGCCGGTGAATTGGGGAAGCTGCAGGGCGAGGGTGCTGCCCGGTGCTCCGCCGGTCCACCAAAGGTGCGTCTGGCCGCTCCAGCGATCGGCTGGAAAGCCCGCCATATTTTGCGGACTGGCACCACCGCCATTGACCTCGAATTTCAACGATTCCCCTTCGATCGCACCGGCAACACGACTCGTTCGGGCGCTCATTTTTGGTCGAGGTTGATTCGACGCCGTCACCGTTTCGGCGGGCGGCTTTTGGTAACCGGCGAAAACCTTCGGTTGTGCGTCTTGCCACGCCGATTCGGATACGACTTGTGACTGGTGGATCAAGACATGGCCGCCTTTCATTCCACCAACGACAACATCGGGCAAGCCGTCTTCGTTGACATCGTTCACCACCAATTGGCGACCAATGCCCGATTCGGAATCGATCGGGTGCGGAATCCAGGAGACGCCGTCGTCACTGCGAACCAGTTTGAACCAATAGATGACGGCCCCGGCATCCCACATCGGGCTGCCGCGGTGATGGGACCAATAGGTCTTACCAGTCACGATGTCCTTCAGCCCGTCACCGTCGATGTCGGCCAGGTTCAAAGAATGCAGCTCAGTGAATACGACGCCGTATTGGTTGTCCGCGGGCTTGGATCCCATGATCAAGTGATGGGTGAACGAAACATTGCCGTCTTCAATGGTTTGCTCGTACCAGCCCAAACCGAAATCGTGCGCCGCATGGGTGGTGATGATATCGTTGTCGCCGTCGCCGTCGACGTCATACGCGTACATCTCGGCGCCGCCGTAAGCTTGCGTGAATGAGACTTGATGAGCCTTCCAACGTGACGATTCCGGATTTTCAGCAGGCTGCTGGTACCAACCGTGGGCGTGAATGACGTCCAGCCTCTGGTCTCCGTTCACATCGCCGATCCCCAGTCCATGAGCCGACATCTTCACAGGTGTGGGTTCGATGATTGGATGAAAGGACCAGCTGTCCCACGGATGATCCGGGTCGTATGTCGCAAATCCAAAGAATCCATCATGAGCACAGACCAATTCGGGACGATCATCACCGACGATGTTGAC
>JAHELS010000418.1 GCA_024644085.1 Rhodopirellula sp. | reverse complement strand
TCAGGAACCAATAGTGCAAAGCACCCGAAGGGCCGCTGGCGGCTATTGGTTCCTGACCCCTTTTTCCTGCAAAGCACCCGAAGGGCCGCTGGCGGCTATTGGTTCCTGACCCCTTTTTCCTAAATCGGCTACATGAAAAATGAAAATGCTCTAGCAGGCGTCGGCAAGTCCGTACTTGGCAATCTTCTTGTAAAGCATCGACCGGCTGATTCCGAGTCGCATCGCCGCTTGCGTGCGATTGTTTCCCACTTCGTGCAACACGCAACGAATCCTATCCTTCTCGACGAGGGCACGCGACTCGGCAAGCGACGCCGGTTTCGGAGACTGCTTCGACTCATTCGAGAGCACTGCGGTGGTCGGAGCCGTCTGCGCGGTCGGAGCCGTCTGCGCGGTCGGAGCCGTCTGCGCGGTCGGAGCCGTCTGTGCGGTCGGAGCCGTCTGCGAAGCGACGCTTCGGTGACTCGCTTGCTTCCCCGAATTCGAGCGGACTTCGGCGAGCCAGCGAACGGATAAATCGCGGACCTCGATTCGCTCGCCGCTGCACAGCGATGCGCTGCTTTCAACAATGTTGCGCAATTGCCGAATATTTCCGGGCCACGCGTATCCCTCGAAGAGGGCAAGCACTTCATCGCTGATCGATCGTACCGGTAACTTGTTCCTGGCGGTGTACTCGCGAAGTTTTGCCTCGGCAATCGGGCGAATGTCTTCGGGACGCTCGCGAAGCGGCGGTACGTACAGGTCAACAACGCTCAATCGATAATACAGATCGGCGCGGAAATCCCCGCTCTCGATCAGTCCCTCCAGTGGCGAGTTGCATGCTGCAACAATTCGGCCCTTGAATTTGCTCGAGACGTTTGAACCGAGCGATTCAAAGACACGATTGTCGATGGCTCTTAATAATTTGCACTGACTCGCGATGGGAATCGAATCGACTTCGTCAAGAAACAGCGTTCCGTCGCCGACTTCCTCGAACCGACCCTTGCGGTGCGAGTCGGCTCCCGTGAAAGCGCCTTTTCGATGCCCGAACAACTCGCTCTCGAGCAGGTTTTCCGGGAGTGCGCCGCAATTGACGGCGAAGAAAGGTGATTTTCGTCTTGGGGATTGGTCGTGAAGAAGTCGCGCCAACCGACTCTTACCGACGCCCGTCTCGCCGCTTAGCAACACATTGACGTCAAGCGGAGCGACGCGATGAATCTGGTCGATCAAACGCTGCATCGGCTCGCTGGTCAATACAATCGTCTCTCGTTCTCCGCCGGCATCGGGGATGACCAGGTCCCGACTCGGTCCCGTTTGCGAATTGGATCGTCGCCCGACCGTCAGATAATCCATCAGGAATGAGATTCTCGATGCATGACAAGGCCACAGTTCCACAGCGGCGGCGCCAAGTTTCAACCACTGCAACACCTCAGTTCCAGAGGGATTGTCTGCAAAGATGATGACAGGGATCCGACTCGCGACATGTTCATTCGCGAGAATCTTCGTGACGGATTCCTCACTGCTGCGCTCTTCCACCCCGACGATGATCAGGTGAACGCCGGAGCGGACAACCTTATCCAGGTTGTCAATTTGATCGAAGCTGCAGCATTGCAGGTGAGCGCCGAGTTCCGCTCGAAGTTGGAGTTCGAGCGTTTGCTGAATGTCCCCCGCGTCTCCTACGAATAGCATCGACACCGTGCGAACTCCATTACCTTTTTTATCAAGTTGCGGGGGTTGGGTGTGGTTTAGCGGCCACAGGTGGGTGATTGCTGGCAGGGAGGGAAGGTACCCCAGAGGGGTCTGCTAGCAACTGGAGAACGAGTCTACTCAAGTCCACAGAAATGTCTACCCAGCAAAGAGAGGCAAAGTATGAGGAGGAGGCAAAATGGTCCGGACCAGCTAGGCCAGTTAATCCGCTTGATGCGGTATTCCGAATCTTGGGGGTAGCACAACCTCTACAGCAAGAGAACCTTTCGAGGCATCAAGGATGATATTCGGAAAACCGTGGGTCCTGGCGACCTTGGCGACGATCGCAACACTGACTGCCCTGGCTCTCCAGCCGACTCCAGCGCTGGGCCAAGGCGGCTCGATTGGAAATCTCCCGACCTTACTGCCCACCATCCCCAAGGTCCCGCCGCGTGACCTTGGGCAGTTGCCGGCAGTAGAGCAGGATCCGGTATCCAACTATCTCCATTCGGTGACCGGTGGTGACGCGATCATCGAGGTTTACCTCGGGCGATCAAGAATCATCACGAGTCAGGCCCAGGTTGCCGACGAGGATGGCATTGGCGTGATTGCCGCCGGCGACCCCACGGTGATCGACTTCGATGTGTTGCCCAATCCAAAAATGATTCGCGTGCTTGGCAAGCGTGTCGGTGTTACCGATCTGACGTTTGTGACCAGCGAAGGCGACCACATCACGTATGACATTCACGTTGTCTTCGATCTTCCGTTGGTCGAAGCACGCATGAAGTCGTTATTTCCCGATGCGGATTTTCGGCTCCGGCAAATCCGTGAGCACGTCGTCATCGAAGGTGAAGCGCAGAGTCCGTCTCAGGTCAGCCAGATCATCGAAACCTTACAGGCTTACTTGAACTCGTTGCAGGTCGAAAACAACGTAACCTCGGTGACGGCGCAAAGTGACGACATTCCGGTTCCGCGTGGACGGCCGTCCGGCGAAGGTGATGGCTCCTCAGATGGTGGTGGTCAAGATGATCCAGGCATCGCTTTTGATCGGGGCGAGCGACCCTCGGCGACTGCCGAATTCTATCTGCCGCGGATTATCAACTTGCTCCGCGTCCCCGGTCCGCAACAGGTGATGTTGAAAGTAACCCTTGCGGAACTCAATCGTTCGGCGCTGAGAAGGTTGGGTACGAACATTATCGCCAAGGATGGATTAAATGTTTTCAAATCGCTGCAGACATCAACGCCGGGTAATTTCCAAGGCGTTTTCAGTGACGGCGATTTTGATCTTCTGATGAATGCCTTGCGAGAGAACTCCGTCACGACCGTGCTTGCCGAACCCAACCTGATCACCATGAATGGCCACACGGCGCGATTCCAATCGGGTGGAGAGTTTCCGGTGCCGGTGACGCAGGGTGGTGCAACGGCTGGCGCGATCACGCTGGAGTACAAGCCCTTCGGTGTGCAACTCTCGTTCACACCAATTATCGAAGCCGACGGATCGATCCGATTGACGGTCGAGCCGGAAGTCAGCAATATCGATCCTAACCTGAGTTTTCCGATTCCCGGTTCCGACATCAACTCGCCTGGCATTCGCACACGCAATGCGTCCACCACGGTACAAATGCGTGAAGGTCAGACCCTGGCGATTGCCGGATTGCTGAACGACGAATCGCGGGCCACGACGAGTCGCTTGCCATTGTTGGGTGACATTCCCTACATCGGAGCATTCTTTACAAGCGACGAAGCG
>JAHELS010000171.1 GCA_024644085.1 Rhodopirellula sp. | reverse complement strand
ATCACGGTGGCAAAGCCGCTTACAAAGACTTTCGATTCGTCGCTCACGACGCACCGGACGATGATTCAAAGCAAGAATCGACGGGACCGTTTCTCGGAAACGCACTTCGAAACAGCTGGGCCGATCAGACATCGATTGTGCTCTGGACCCGCACCACGGCACGCCCACAGTTTGTGAGCGGCGGTCCCGACTTTGTTGCGATCAGCAAAGTCCAGCAACAGCAGTACGCTAAGACATCTGACGAAGAAAAACTCCTTTCGATTCAATTGCCCGACGGACTTGGCCTCGATCAAATGCTCGGGGCGTGCCCGGGCATGGCGGGCCAGGTCCGGCTGACTTATTTCCCCGTGTTACGGCGCAATGCGGCGAAAACAACTCCCTGGGTCACCACTGCGGTAGATTCCGATTACACCGCCCAGTGGAAGCTCACGGATCTGAATCCCGACAAAGAATATGCGGCGGTGATCGAAGCGAAGCCGCTTGGCGGTGACGAACCTTCGGCCGTGGTCCGGGGCGCGTTTCGCACCGCACCGCAGGCAAACCGGGCCAAAGACTTTCGATTCTGTATGGTCACGTGTCACGATTTCATTCGCCGCGACGACGGACTTCGCGGCCACAAGATCTATCCGAGCATGTCCGCGATCGAGCCCGACTTCGTGGTGCACGCAGGCGACATCGAGTATTACGACAAGGAAAGGCCGTGGGCGTGGACCATCGATTTGATGCGGTTCAAATGGGGCAGGATTTTTTCCTTGCCAAACAACCGCGACTTCTACCAGCGCACCACGTCGTACTTTCTCAAGGACGATCACGATACGCTGAAAAATGATTGTTCGCCCGGACAGTCCTACGGCAGCGTGACGTTCGAGCAGGGCGTCCGACTTTTCAACGAGGAACAGTTTCCTTCACACTCACCCCGTTACAAAACAGTTCGTTGGGGACGCGACGCCCAGGTCTGGTTTCTCGAAGGCCGCGATTACCGCAGTCCCAACGACATGCCCGACGGACCGAAAAAGACGATTCTTGGCGAACAGCAAAAACAATGGCTTTTCTCGACGCTTGACCAGTCCGACGCCGCATTCAAGTTGATCTTCAGCCCGACGCCGATCGTCGGACCGGATCGCGAGAACAAGAAAGATAATCACGCCAACACCGTGTTCGCTCACGAAGGGAATGAACTGCGACGCGAGCTCTCGAAGCGAGACGGTGTGATCGTTTTTTGCGGGGATCGGCATTGGCAGTATGCTTCGGTGGATGACGAATCGGGGCTGTGGGAATTCGGCTGCGGACCCGGGAGCGAAAAACATCAGCTCGGCTGGAAACAGGGTGACGAACGACCGGTCCACCGCTTCCTGCGTGTCGCCGGCGGTTTTCTTTCGGGACAAGTTGCCGCTGAGGACGACGACGCGTCACCGAAGTTGACGCTGCGACATCACACCGTCACCGGCGAGGTGGTCAGCGAATTTGAATTCCCGGTTGCCTCAGCGGCGACGCCGGAAACCGAAAATCGCGATTCCGAAACGCTCTCGCCGTGATCGCATGACCTACGTTCGCCTTGGGTAATCACCGACACATCAGGGTTGGCAACACATGTCCGGAACCTTCCGATCTCGCTTGCTCGGCGGCGAGACGCTGATCGGCACGATGGTTACCTTGCCGACCGCCGCCACCGCCGAAATCCTCGCTGACGCAGGATTCGATTGGCTGTTCATCGACGGAGAACACAGTCCGCTCGAACCACCCGAGATTCTTTCGATCCTGCAGGCCGTCGGCGACCGCATCGCCTGTGTCGTGCGGGTTCCCGCCGCGGATGAGGTCCAAATCAAAAAGGTTCTGGATCTGGGCGCCAGCGGGATCATTGTGCCTCAGGTCAACACCGCGGATCAGGCGGCCGATGTCGTTCGCTTTTCACGATACGCGCCGCTTGGTCAGCGAGGCGTCGGACTTGCACGCGCCCATGGGTACGGTGCGCGGTTCCGCGAATACCTTGACGCTGCAAACGAAACAGTGGCGGTGATCGTTCAGGCGGAACATCGGACGGCCGTTGAAAATATCGATTCGATTGTGCGCGTCGAAGGCGTCGATGCAATACAACTCGGACCGTACGATCTGTCGGCCAGCCTCGGGAAGATGGGAATGATCGATGACCCCGAGGTTACTTCGGCCATCGAGAAGATTACCGTGGCTTGCCAGTCGGTTGGAATGCCGATGGGCCACTTCGGTATCACCTCGGGTGCCGTGAAGCCCTACATGGAAAAGGGCTACACACTGCTGACCATCGGCGTTGATACTTTGTTCCTCAGTGCGTCGGCCAAGAGGGTTCTGGCGGAACTACGTTAGGCACTGTCGCAATTTGAGCCCTGATCGCGCTAGCGTCGGGCCCAATCAGCTTAGAACAGGCTTTTTCAGGCCCGTGTAGCGCCATCGGCTCAAATCAGGTGCGAACGCATTGGCGGAACTACGCTAGCCAGGGTTCCGCGATAGGCGCCGCATGCCAGCACACGCGAATCATGATGCGGTGCAAAATCTGCTGTGCTACCTTGCCTGGCTTTCGAGCAATTGCATCAGGTCGGCGGTTGGATTTGCCAAGGTCATGACGCGTGAGGTTGCCACGGGGTTGCTGGGGTCGCGTACGATCACAATCACTTCTCGACCTGAGTTCGCATGATCGGCCGCCAGAACGGTGTTTTGTACGGCGGACGAGGGCAGCGTCCCGACCGGTCCACCCGCGTTGGCCAAGCGTTCCGGTGGCGCCAATCGCTCGGGTAGATCCATGAACTCGTGCGACGCGGGGGCAACATTCGAATCCGCTAGATTCGACGGTGTGGTTGAATTGTCCAGGTGTGCAAGGTTCACACGATCAAGCTGCCACCGAATCGATCCCGGGCCAGCGTAGATCCCGACATCCCCTTTGTAGTCGGCTGCGTTGCAAACTCCGATCAGATTGCCATTGGCATCGAACAATCCGCCGCCGCTGCGCCCGTCGATCGGGGCGCCGGAAATCTCGAGGTTGGAAACCCCCATGTGCTGGTTGTACTTGTTGATTCCAGTGATCCGCGTGTCACGCCGAGACGGATCATCGCCGCGATCACATCCAAAACTAAATGCCGTCTGGCCATTGCGCACGCGGCTGTCGCTACCCACCACGCTCACCGGTTGTACCTGGAACCCAGGGCGGATAGAGACCAGAGCGATGTCACGCGAATCGGCGTCATAATCGATCACCTGGCCCACCACGGTGCGGGTTTGTCCTCCCACGAACAGATCGACTTCGATCTTTCCCTTACCCTTGGTTTCGCGGAACAAGTGGCCGCAAGTCAAAACAAGCGCCTCCTCGCCATGGGTGTCGATGATGGTGCCGGTACCGGCGCCGTAACCGTGTCCATCGTGGACCCGAAGCCGGACGGTTGCAGCGCGAGCACGCTGGACCGCATCGGCCAGCGAGATACTCGGCATGGCTTCGCTGCGGGGTGCCACAGCGGTTCGAGTTGCCACAGCGGTTCGAGGTGCCACAGCGGTTCGGGGCGTCGCGCTTACCGACGCGAGAGTTTGTGATGCGCCACGGATTGGTGCCAATCTCGTTTGCGGCGCCGGGATGTTATCGAGTGACGCGAGGTTGTCGAGTGACGCGAGGTTGTCGATCGATGCGTTCTTTGCGCCGGTCGGAATCAACGGACCTGCGGGATCAATGGCAAGTGCCGCCCGAAGTTCGCCAACGGTCTTCATTCCAACCAGCCGCGTGACTTCCTTTCCGCCCGATACGACAACATAAGTGGGTGTCTTGCGAATCCCGTATCGCACGGCCATTTGTCGTTCTGCGACGACATCAACGTGGCGAACCGGAACACCAGCTTGCTTGAGCTCGCTGAGTGCCGGCTGCATCGCTTTGCAGGGCGCACAATGCGGCGATGAGAATTCGATCAGGATTGCATCGGCGGCGAATGCCGAACCAGCCAAAGCGGTCATCGCCAGAATCATTCCAGCGGCTACCGCGAACATCAACCTCGTCACGCTCGTCCCTCCATGGACTGAGTTTGGTCTTCAAACGGGCTTCCATCGTCCATACGGCTTCCTGCCGATTCGGTGCGAAAGTCTCGACGCGATAGTGCGAATCAGCCGAGTCTCGGGGCAAGATCAAACGGACGGCGAACGGCTGAACTTGAGTCTTTTTTCAGTTTCACGCCGTTTTTTTGGTGGATTGATTGCACCACCACCGACGGGGTCAATGCCGTCGTCGTCGGAGCGGCAGATGATTACAATCCCCAGCCCGCATCCCCTTTTTTCATGTCCGGCCGGCCCAAAATGAACCGAAGAATTCTGGTCACCAGTGCCCTGCCCTACGCCAATGGTCCGATCCACATCGGGCATCTGGTGGAATACATCCAGACGGATGTATGGGTGCGATTCCAAAAGTTGCGCGGCAACCGGTGCATCTACATTTGCGCCGACGACACACACGGCACCGCGATCATGATCCGAGCCCGCAAGGAGGGCCGTAGCGAGGAGGAATTGATCGCCGCGATGAGCGAAGAGCACCAGCGTGATTTTGCCGGATTCGATATCCAATTCGACAACTACGGCAGCACGCACAGCGATGCCAACCGCGAGATCTGCGGTGAATTCTGGCAGTCGCTGCGAGAACAGGGACTGATCACCGAGCGCGCTATCGAGCAATTGTACGACCCAGAGGCCGAGACGTTTCTCGCCGACCGCTTCGTGCGCGGAACCTGCCCCAAGTGCGGGCGGACCGACCAGGCGGGTGACAATTGCACGTGCGGTCACACCTACAGCCCGACCGACCTGATCGATCCCAAGAGCACGCTCAGCGGTGCGACGCCAGTCATGAAAGAGGCGACGCATCTTTTCGTCCAGCTTGACAAGCTGCATGATTTTCTCGCCGACTGGGTCGACACGAGTGGGGCCTTGCAGAATGAAGTCGCCAATTACCTGAAGGGGCATTTTCTATCCGAGCGACTGCGCGACTGGGACATCAGCCGGCCGGCGCCCTACTTTGGATTCGAGATTCCGGACTCGCCCGGCAATTACTGGTACGTCTGGTTCGACGCACCGATTGGGTACGTCGCCAGCACCTGCCAATGGTGCGCCTCGGCGGGTGAACAGCTCGACGATTGGTGGAAGAGCGACCAGTGCGAAGTCCATCATTTCATCGGCAAGGACATCACCTACTTTCACACGCTGTTTTGGCCCGGCATGCTGAAGACGGCCGGGTACAGTTTGCCGACGAAGGTCCACATTCACGGATTCCTGAATGTGGACGGTAAGAAGATGTCGAAACGTGACGGCACGCTGATCTCCGCCGAAACGTATTTGAAGTACGCCAAGCCGTCGTATCTTCGCTACTTCTACGCATCGAAATTGACATCGCGCGTCGAAGATTTGGACTTGGGAATCGACGAGTTCACCGACAAGGTCAACAGCGACCTGGTGGGCAAAGTCGTGAACCTGGCGAGCCGCGTTGGCAAGTTCGCGCACAAGACGGGATTGTCGTCGAGTTACCCCGATGACGGCGGGCTGTTCGATGCCGCCGCCGCGGCCGGCGACGAGATTGCCGCTTCGTACGAAGGGTGCGATTACGCGAAAGCGATGCGGCGGATCATGGAATTGGCCGATGCCGCCAATCCGTTTGTGGAACATTCCAAACCGTGGGAGCTGAAGAAGGATCCCGCCCGCGAAGACGAGCTGCGCGACGTTTGCACGGTGGCTCTGAATCTGTTTCGTCAGCTCGCCATTTACCTGGCGCCGGTGTTGCCCGACCTCGCCGCACAGTGCGGCGAACTGCTGGGCGATCCGATTGTCTCATGGGACCAAAGCCGTCAACCGCTCCTTGGCAGGAGCGTCGCGAAGTTCAAACGCATGTTGGATCGAGTTCAAACCGAGGATTTGAAAAAAATGATTGACGAGAGCAAAGAGTTGGCGGCCGCCGATGCGGATGAGTCGTCGCCGGGTACCCAATTCAGCGACAGCGACGCACCCCTCAAAGAGGAGCCCTTGGCGGACGAGATCACAATCGATGACTTTGCCAAGGTCGATCTACGAGTTGCCCGCGTTGTTTCTGCCGAGCAGGTGCCCGAGGCGAATAAATTGTTGAAATTGACGCTCAGCCTCGGAGGTGACGAGCGCCGAGTGGTCTTCGCCGGGATCAAGGCCGCGTACCAGCCTGAATCCCTGGTCGGGCGGCTGGTGGTCATGGCAGCCAATCTCCAGCCACGAAAAATGCGATTTGGGCTGAGTGAAGGGATGGTGACCGCCGCCGGACCGGGCGGCGCCGAAGTATTCTTGTTGAATGTGGACGAGGGCGCGCAACCGGGCCAACGTGTGCATTGAACTCGCAACCCAGCTGTTTCGGTTTTTGGCAGAGGCATGATTCGATCGCTCCGGCAATACCTGCTCGACCGGATGGTCCTGCGCCCCTCGCGCAATCCGATCGAGTATTTCTCGCAGGAGCGAGTCGTGCTACGGTTCGAATCGTTGCCGCTGGAGTGCTTTGTCCAGAGAAATCATGCGAAAGACGAAACTCCGGAACTGCTGGTTTTGAAGTTCCCGGGGACGGCAGGCCGCGCCGAGCGTTCGACCCGTTTTCCGATGTCAATGCAGCCTGACGTCCGCACGGCAATATGGACTTGGAACCCGCCCGGATACGGGGGCAGCGGCGGGCGGGCGAGCTTGTCCAGGATTGCCCGGGCCGCAGTCGAATTCTGGGTCCAGGTCACCGACCGCGAGCCAGACGCTCAAAGCAATTGGATCTGCGGCAACAGCCTCGGCTGCGCCGCAGCGCTGCACGTTGCGGCATCGATGCAGCCGGATCCGAATCGGGCCGGTATCCTTCTGCGCAATCCACCACCCTTGGTTCCCACGGTCAAACGGATTGCCCGTCGACACCCCATGGGGCGATTCACCGATCGGATCGTGGAAAGCCTCGACGAATCGATGGATGCCGCTGCGACCGCACCCCGTGCGAAGATACCCGCCGTGTTCCTGCACAGCGAATTGGACACCATCGTTCCGCTGGAGTATCAAAAGCAGTTGGTCGAAGCTTACGGCGGTCCGCATCGCACGGTGCTGATGGAAGGTCTCGGCCACGGCGGAATCGCAACCGATGCCCACGAATCGCTGATTGAGGAATCGATCCAATGGCTGTCGCAGCAAACCGGACACGACCGATGAGTCCACAACGAGCCCATCGTACAGCGAATTCACACGAGGGAACCGATCTTTTGATACGTCGCGCCGGGACCGCGGATGCCGTCGGCATCACCCGCATTTACAACCACTACGTCGACGTCGGAGGGGCCACATTCGACACATGCCACTGGACCTGTGAAGAAGTCGGTCCGTTGGTCGAAATCCCCGATCCGGACGGCTGGTACGTTGCCGTGGATCGTGACGCGATCGTCGGATGGGCATCGGCGCGGCGCTACAGTGCCCGCTTTGGCTATCGACTTACCTGCGAATCATCGATCTATCTCGACCCCGCGAGCATCGGTCGAGGGGTCGCCGACGCGTTGCAGCTCCGGCTCGAGGAGCATTGTCGCCAATGCGGCATTCACCACGCGGTGGCGCGGATCATTGCCGACAACGACCGAAGCATGGCATTTCACTATCGCTATGGGTACGAATTGGTCGGGATCCAGAAAGAAATCGGCAACATGGATGAACGATGGGCCGACGTCGCGATTCTGCAAAAAATCTTTTAACGATCAGCCGCCATTGATGTTTGGATCAACGCGATGCGGCGCGGGCTTCCTCGAGCATGCTGATCATTTCCGGCAGCACCAAGGAGGACGGCAACGAATAGGTCACCACGCGTCCGGCACGGGCGATGTTGATTCCGACGACGCGGCCGAGCGTATCGAGCACCGGGCCACCGCACTCATCGGGGTCGAGCACGGTGTCGTGTTGGATCACGCGATCGAATCCACTCAATCGAACGTTTCTCGGTCCGTTGACCTTGGAATCGCTTTCCGATTCCTGCATCACGCCGAACTCGCGAATCCGGGCATCCATTTCCAAGGTATCCACGTCACGCGACTCACCGTTGGGACGAAGAATCGTCAACCGGACCTGCTCGCCGGGGAACATGCCGCGAAGTGTTTCGATCACGCCCAGGCGACTGTTTTCTTCGCGGCCGTTGATGGCGATGATCAGGTCTCCAGGCTCGATTCCCGCATCATCCGCTCCGCTCTGTGGCCAAACACCCTGGACCAGGGCGCGACCGACCGAATCATCCTCGAGCATGACGCCGAGACGACCGCGGTGATCGATTGGACGCGCATTGACGCCGACGACCCCAATTCCAATGGGTCGACCCGTCCGCCCGGGGCTGACCAGGAAACTTGCTATCGGCGGCGCGGTGCTCGTGAACGCAATCGGGGGCAGCGTCAGATCATCTGCCTCGATCCGCAGCATCGCCAAATCATTGCGACGTCGGACCGCTGCGACCCGCGCCGGGAAAAGCCGTCCATCGCTGAGCCGGACTCGAATCGGATCACCGCTGAGCTCACTGCGTTTGGTCAACACGTAACCCTCTTCTGAAACAACCGTGCCAAGGGCGACGGGGCGACCGCCGCTAAGGATTTGCACGACTGATTCCTTCGCCGACTCAGTGATCGGCCGAACCAACCGCATCATCGGCGCATTGTCGCGACGCTCATCCTCTGCGGCCCGCACCGGAGGCGACGACATTAACGCAACGCAAACGATCCATGCGGTGATCGACTTGATTCGGTTCATCTTGCTTCCGTTGATCCTTTCAATGCAGTCCGGCGATCTTAATCTGCTCTTCCAATTTCGACACTCAACCGTTTGCGATTGCCGTCACGGTTGATCCACACCCTGACTCGCTCGCCGGGCATGGTGTCGGCAACGGCGGCCTTAAGCGATTCAAAGTTGCTGATGGGGACATCACCGAACTGTTCGACGATGTCTTTCGGCTTGATTCCGGCATTGTCCGCTGGCGATCCCACTCGAACTTCGTCAATGATTGCCATGGCCGACAAGGTACTTCCGGTAACGCCGAGCACCGGGCGGAAACCGGGCAGGAATCCCCAGGCCTCGCCTTGCTGCATGCGCTTCCACGAATCCGCATAGTGATCGATGGGAACATGCAAATTGTCGGCAACGTCGTTTCCGATTCGACTGTGCACGGCAATCAATTCGCCGGAGATGTCAAAGAGCGGTCCCCCGCTGTCACCTCCGATCAAAGCACAATCGGTCACGATTGCACCATCGCGAACAGCGAGGATTCGACCGATCCGAGTGACCGGTCCACGCTCCTTGTCGTATCCACCGGGATGTCCTGTCGCGACGCACCACATGCCCGGCACCAATTTGTCGCTCTTGCCCAGCGTCGCGTGAGGCCACCCTTGGCCGCCATTCTGGTTGGGGTCAATCTTGATCAGACCGGCGTCGACTTCGCGGTTCATTCCCAGCGTGGTGGCGCGAACGGTCCGTCCGTCGGACAACGTGATCATCGCTTTCTTGTTGGGACGCATGGCAACGTGGGCCGCGGTTAACACAAAACCGCTTTCGGTGATAATGACACCGCAACCCTGAGCCGGTCCGATTTGAACGCTGACTGTGCAGCCGACTGCCGATGCGGCAACCTTGCGTTGCTGTTGTTCGAGCAGGCGAAGCTGCTCGACCGAGGCAGGAATGCCGCCGTGCGTGAAGAGACTCGCCAATTCCGTGCCGACCGCTACGACCGTACCGCCCGTGCCCGAAATCGGTGAGCCGATCGTGGACGCCTCCTGGGCAACCACCGGCGAAAGGCAGAGGGTGCACAAAGCGATCCAACTGAGTACAAGAGAGGTCAGTCGGACTGGGCGCAACAGAAAGGCCAACGGTTGTGAGTGGTCTGAATGCAAAATCACCTCAACGCAATCATCGGGGGCTGGGACGAGAGGGACGAGACCCTCATTGTAGCCTGTTATGGACGAATCAGTAAAAGCGTCTTCTACCCCGTCTGAACCTCCACCAAAGGCACAGGTTCCGCTGCGAACCCTGATTTTTGGGTCGGGCTACCTGGGGCTTCGAGTCGCTAAAAAAGCGGCTTTTTCGGGTCATCAGGTCTGGGCGGCGACGCGGAATCCCTCCAAAGCGGCCAGCTTCCCTGCGGACGGGATCGAGCCCTTGATCGCCGATTGGACCGACCCCCGGACACTTTGTGCGATTCCCCCCGTCGACCAGCTCCTGGTGGCCGTCGCCTACGACCGCAGCGGTGGCCATAGCCGGCATGAGTCGCAAGTTGCCGGGCTGCGGAATTTGCTCGAAGTGGTTTCTCCCGAGGCTCGCGTTTGTTACATCAGCACGACGGGGGTTTACCATCAAAGTGACGGGAGTTGGGTCGACGAGGATGCTCCGGCCCAGCCGACGCGCGAGGCGGCCAGGATTCACCTCGAGGCCGAGTCGATGTTGCTCGGGTTGCGGCCGCACGAGCGCTGCACCATTTTGCGGTTGGCCGGCATCTACGGTCCCGGACGTGTTCCGCGCGCCGCCGATGTCATTGCCGGCCGCCCGATCGCTTCTCCGGCCGCGGGATATCTGAACCTGATCCACGTCGAAGATGCTGCCGAAGCGGTGATCTCAGCCTGGTCGCGCGCCGTCGATCACCTCTACCTGGTTGCCGACGATTGCCCGGTGGTGCGCGAGGAGTTTTACCGCGAGATCGCTCGCCAATGTAACGCTCCCTCACCCAGGTTTGCCGAGCCGGATGCCGATTCGCCGGTCGCGATGCGTTCGACGAGCAACAAGCGAATTTTGAATCGCCGCATGAAACGTGATCTGATTCCCCGGCTCGCATTCCCGACCTATCGGGAAGGATTGGCCGATATCCTGTGACGCGGCAACGGTCGGGGTGGCCAATGCCGATATATTTCACGGGGATTTCGGCACTCTCGGCCTCATCCTACAATGTCGCCGACCATCTTTTTTCACGTGTCTTCAAATCATGATCAACCGAAAACCGATTTTTCCCGGTCTCATCGAATTGAACTTCCAGGCTGGCGAGGTTCTCGGCTGCAACGTTTATCTCGTCTACGATGCCGATGAATGGATCCTGATCGACATTGGATACGAAGAGACGGTGGATGATTTTGTCGAGATCATTCGGCAACTCGATTTCCCCCTTTCACGCTGCAAGACGTTGGTGGCAACCCATGCGGATGTCGATCACATCCAGGGTCTGGCAAAGGCAAAGCAACTTCTAAAAACCTCTGTCACCGCCCACCCCAACGCTGTCAAACCGCTCGAGAGCGGCGACACCTTGGTGACGCTTGCCGAAATCGCTCCCCAGAATTTGAAGTTGGCGATGCCCGCGGTGGAAATTGAAAAGCAAGTCGACGAAGGCGACGTCATCCAAGTCGGATCGATTGAAATCGAAGTCTGGCACACGCCCGGTCACACCGACAGCCAACTCGCGTTTCGGATCGGCGATCTCTTGCTCAGCGGTGACAACATTTACCGAGACGGCTGTATTGGCGCGATCGACGCTCACCACGGCAGCGATATCAAGGCCTTCGTCAAGTCGCTTGAACGGATTCGCGATAGCGACGTCAAATGGCTTGCCCCGAGTCACGGGCCGATTTTCAAGAACGATCGCGATCTGCTTAACAATACGATCGATCGCGTTCGCGGCTATCTGAAAATGGCCGACTTCGGGACACTCGCCGAAAGCTGGCCGCTGATGGACGAGTGGGACGACGAAGTTTCCCAAGGCAAACTGCCCGACGGCCTCGAGCAACTCAAGTAGCGGCCTCGAGCAGCTCAAGCAGCGGCCTCGAGCAACTCAAGTAGCCCTCTGGTGCTTGCCCGCTCGGCCAGCCGACGAAGAGCCCGCACAGCCCCGCACAGACAGTACCGCGCCCGATACATCGGCTTGACGGTCACAGTCGCGGCGAGTCGACGACACGTGATTTCAATTTGGTCGAAGTTCGAGTTAGGATGAGGCTTGTTGTTTCGGCGACCTCGCTCGCACTTCCCGGCCAAGCATTCCCCTTCCGGCTCGCTTATGGAACGGATCGACGATCCATCGCCACCACCGAACAAGCTGTTTCTGGGGATCGACGTCGGCGGTACCAATGTCAAATTGGGGCTGGTCGATTGGCAGGGCGTCATGCAATGCAAAGGTTCGACCGCGACGCCGCCGCTGAAGACACCTGGAAACATCTTCCGTTTTGCAATGGAATTCGCGTCGCTGCAGCTTGAGGGTCTGGGGTGCGCCCATGGTGACCTCGCCGGCGTGGGACTGGCCGTCCCCGGAGTGCTTGATACTCGTGATTTCATTTTGCGCGAGGTAGTCAACTTGCCGGGGTGGTACGGCGAACCCCTTTTACAGATTCTTTCGGAAACCTCGAAGCTTCCCTCGGCGGTGGTCAACGATGCAAACTCGGCCGCCTACGCCGAGCACGGGCTGCGAGAACTCGGTGACAAATCGCTGGCGTTGGTGACACTCGGGACCGGCATCGGCTGTGGCGTTGTGATCGGGGGCGATCCCCACGGCGGTGATCATGGATGCGCCGGGGAACTGGGGCACATCGCGGTCCGCTTCGATCGCGATGCGATCGAGTGCACCTGTGGCAGCCGCGGACACCTCGAGTCCTACGCCGGCTCGGCGGGTGTGATCGCGCGAATGCGAGATGCACTTGCCGCGTGTCCGAACGATTCCGTGCCCGCCGGACTACGGGATCCCGAGCTCACGCCGCGCGACATCGCAAAGGAAGCGGCCGGGGGATTCGAGCCAGCCCAGAGGATCATTGACGAAACCGCCCAGTACGTGGGTCAGGCCGTGGGCATGCTTGGCCAGGTGATTGACCCTGCCGTCGTTCTATTGGGCGGGGCGATGACGTTTGGAGGAGCCCGTTCGGTAACTGGTCAAAGGTTTCTGGAAGTCGTTCGTGAAACGGTGAAGCGAACTACACTGGTACAGGTGGGGGGCAACATTGTCATTGAATTTGCCTCACTCGGAAACGACGCGGGCGTACTCGGCGCAGCCATGGTTGCCAAACAGGCCTACCGATCGTGATCAAGTTCCCCTACGAACGTATTCCCTGCCACGTCTTTGCGCGTGCCAGCGATGCCAGCATCGCGGCAGCCAACGAAATCGCAGACCTGATTCGACGAAAAGAGGAACTCGGCCAACCGTGCGTGCTTGGACTCGTTTCCGGGTCATCGCCGGTAAACGTCTACAGCGAATTGGTCCGGTTGCATCGGCAGGAATCGCTGTCGTTCGCCAATGTTGTCACCTTCAACATGGACGAATTCTATCCGATGCAACCCTTTGAGCTGCAAAGCGTTGCGCGATTCATGCACGAACACCTGTTGGATCATGTGGACATTCAACCGGCCAACGTTCACATTCCGGACGGTGTCGTCCCAAAATCCGAAGTTGCCGCATACTGCCACCAATACGAGCAGCAGATTCATGACGCCGGCGGCATCGACCTTCAGTTGCTCGGCATCAACCGAAGCGGTCACATCGGGTTGAATGAACCAGGCTCGGACCGTTCCACACGTACGCGAATGATCACCCTCGACACGGTGACACGCACCGACGCGGCGAGTGATTTTTTTGGCGCCGAGAACGTTCCCCGCTACGCGATCACAACCGGCGTCGGTACGATTCTCGAAGCCCGGCGGATCCTGTTACTCGCCTTCGGCGAAGGCAAAGCCGAGATTGTCGCGAAAACGGTCGAAGGCTTCGCGAACCCGAGCGTGCCCGCGACGTTTCTGCAGGATCATCCAAACGTGGCCTGCTTGTTGGACGATGCCGCAGCGTC
>JAHELS010000023.1 GCA_024644085.1 Rhodopirellula sp. | reverse complement strand
AAGACTGGCCAAGCCGGCGGACCCAAGCTCGATCAACGATTCAATAACTTTGACAAGAACAAAGACGGCAAAGTCTCGCGCACCGAGTTCGTCGACCGAGCACGTTGATTGCAACATTGAGCCAAAAGCTGCGGCTTTCGCAAGTGCTGGTACTGGTGCAAAGTAGCAATCCATCAGCGCGACCCGGTAGGGATATCCCAGATATTCGTCGCACCGAAGCCCGCTGCCGACCACAAAGCTCAGGTGTTGAGCGCTGCACCGTCGGACATCTCGGCCGGGGTCAATTGTTTCTCGCGACGGCCGCTGGTTACGTTTGGCCAGGCAACTTTGAATGCGAACCACGAAACGATTCCGCAGATCAGGGTGACCACGCACAAATCGGCGGCGAGCAATCCCCATTGGCCGACTGCTCCAGCGTACGTTTGCCGCGCGAGCCAACAGAGCGGAAAACAGAGCAGAAACGGACTACACCAGCGCAACCAGTCTCGAAAGCGGGCGCCGATGGTCCATAATCCGCATGAAATCGCAATCGGCCCGAACAGGATAGTCGCCACCGTGTAAGACCAAACCACGGCGTCGATGCTGCCGATCCAGACACCGATTACAAAACTCACCAGTGATGTCAGGGTGCGAGACAGCCCGATCGCGAAATACATCCGCGTCCTGCCGCTAATCTGGTAGCAGAGTCCCACCGGGCTGTCCAGCATCTGGTAGACACCCAGCGGCACCAGTATCAACAACAAGTCACCGACTCGCTCCCATCCGTTTCCGAGCACGATTTCCACTACCTGGTAGGACTGCAACCAGACAAGAATCATGGGCGCCGTCCCAATCATACCTAGCAACGTCAGTAGTCGACGCATGGACGAGCGCAATTTCGCTTGGTTGTCCTGGTGTGGTGCGAGATAGGGCAGTGCGACGGTCATTGCAATCGCATTGATCTGCGTCGCCGGCAATGTCATGATCCGATAGGCGACCGAGTAAATCCCCAACGGCGCGGCCCCGAGAAAGCGGCCAATCAGAACATGGTCCGCGTTTCGGCCCCAGAAGTTAACCGATGAGAAACCGACCAGACCCGATGCGTAATTGACAATCCGTCGTACGCTTTCGCGGTCCATGTGTGGCTGCGGTATCGGCAGGTACCAGGTGTAGGCGACGCAGGCGGTCACGGAGCTGATGATCGCCGGCAGCACGAGAGACCACAAACCTGCGCCGGAGAGCAAGAACGTGGCGATCCCGACCATCAAAAGCGCGTTGGCAATCAACTCGACCATAAGAATGCTCGTGAACTTGCGATCGCGTTGCAGTGTCGCCCGCAGGACGGCTCCGATGCTCGTCGGAATGATCGCGATCGAGGCCACCAGAAAGTAGGTCGAATATTCCGTGAATCCCATCAATTCGACAATCGGAATGATCGCCGCCGCTGTGACCAGTGTCACGACGAACGACAGCGCAACGCAAAGATAGAATGCCGTTGCATAGATACGGTCCGTCAAGTCCTTTTCACGGATGACGAATGTCGAGATACCCGCTTCGCCCAGCAATGTTCCGAATTGAATCACGATGTGAACCAGCGCCCAGACCGCCAGCAGTTCCGTGCCGAGAATCCGGGCTGCCATCGCCATCGCGAGCAACAACACCACCTGCCGGACGCCGCGGGACCCGGCTGCCGCCGCCACATCAATGACCTTGCGATTGCCACGCCGATCGACAAGCGCGCGGGCCGTCGCCAGCGGTGATTTCAGTACACCGCGACGCTCGTTCGTTGGTTTCGCTAATCTAGTCACACTTGCCGGCAATTAAAAAAGATTCGGGTCGACAGCCCAAATCGACGGGTGGCTGGACTTTGGTTTGTCACGTTGCTGGCAAGGTCGTTTTGATTCCGTTCGGCGGTCACATGCGGCGTCGATCGTTTGCAGCGAAACATAGGAAGAACGCGCGATCGGGGTCAAGATCGCCGACTGGTCGCGAAAAGAGCGGCCCAACGAACATTCACCGAGAATTGCCGCTCGTGAAACCCGCTCCCTGGAGACTCGATTGGTATTGAACCGCCCAACGGCTTTGAACGATAGTTTCCACTGTATTTGGGCGGCGATCTCGTCGTGCGAGCGACCACACGCGGTCGGCTCGAAGCGATACCGCGCGACGCTAAACGGGGTTCAGGGCGATATGCACATCTGCATCGTAACGGAAGATTTCTTGCCCAACATTGGCGGCATGTCGCAACACGTTTACGAGATTGGCCGCTGCTTCGTGCAGATGGATCATAAAGTCACCATCGTCAACCAGGTACGCGAGCCGAGGCCGGAAACAGTCGAAGACTTTGCAGGAATGCGGGTGATTCGATCGAGTTATGTCTCGATCAACTCGCGGGCAAGACTCATTCCGTACAGCGTGAAACTGCGTCGGCTGATTCTCAGGGAGCACGAGCGGTCGCCGATTGACGTCATCCACTGGCACGATCTGCAGGCGGGGACGGCGATCAAATACCTGCCACTGAATTGCCGGAAGGTTTTCACCAATCACAGCTCGGCCTTTCTGATGCGGCGAAGCAATCCGCTGTATCGGTGCTACTATCGCTTCTCACTCATGCACGCCGATCACTTTATCGCGCCGAGCCAGGAACTGGCCGACGAGAACGAAAAGATGTTGTCGCGGCCCACGACGTTCATTCCGAACGGGTACGACCCCGACCGCTTTTACCCGCTTGCCGAGAATCACCTGCGCAACGAACTCGGGATCCCCGAAACCGACCGCGTCCTGCTCGTGCCTCGACGGCTGGCACCAAAAAACGGGGTATTCGTCCTTGCCCAGGCGCTGCCCCGCATTCTGGAATCCCACTCCAACGCCCGCATCGTGATCACTGGAGGCGGCTTCCCGGAAGAACGAACGCGAATTGAAAACTGTCTCCGCGCCCAAGATTGTCTCGACCGCGTTCGATTTCTAGACGGAGTCGAGAATCAGCGGATGCCCGAGCATTACAACATCGCCGACCTGGTGATCATGCCGTCATTCCTCGAAGCCGTCAGTCTTTCGGCGCTCGAGTCGATGGGATGCGGAAAGTGCGTGGTCGCTTCCGACGTCGGTGGCTTGAGTCAATTGTTCGCGGGCAACCGGTGGGGACAACTCGTTTCTCCCGGCCAACCGGTGGCGCTCGCTGATGCCATCAACGATCTGCTCAGCGACGACGCACGGCGAAATGAACTGTCCGACGCGGCGCGAAAACACGTGCAGGCAAACTACACCTGGGAAAGCGTTGCCAGAAAAACATTGACGGTCTTCGAGGGTAATGCGATCCCCTCTCAGCAGATGGCCGCGTAACGTGCCATCGTCACGCGTTAGCGGCATGGCCGAAGATCACGTCACTGGCTTGTCAACGTCGAGACAGTAAAAAGTCAAGTCGGCAGGCCACGCCTTGGGTCGACCCGACTTGATCAACGATTTCAAGTGCGCGATCGGCCCCGGCTTTCTCCAGGGCAGCAAATGCGCGCTCACATCAATGAAGGACCCGGTCGTCACGACCGACGGTTTTCCCAGTTCGGCCCGGATGCCGGGGTAACGCGTTTGACCACCATCGCCGCGGTCGACCAACAACGAGAGCAATTCTTCCGCTTTCTCCTCTGGTATGTCGCTCCGGCCGTCACGCGAGATATCGAACGTCACAATCAACTTGCCGCCCGGACGAAGCACGCGAAAGAACTCGTTGACAATGGTGTCGTACGCATTGGTATGTTCAAGCACCGAGATGCAATAGACGACATCGATCGACTGATCTTCAAACGGCAGATCCCGCAGGTCCGCTACGGAGAAACTGACCTCGACATTTTCAGCCCGGTTGAATTGCTCATAGATCCACTGCAACGACTTGTCGTAGTCGCAGCAATCAACATGGACCTGTGAGTGCTGTTTCGTCAGGAAATACGGAAAAAACGTCGCACCCGAACCAGCATCAAGCACACGAAAGTCGACGTTCGAAGCGACCTGCTTGATGCGATCGTGCACGAAGGGATATTCCCATTGGCGGCTCCACTGGTGTAGCGGATCGGCGACCCACTGTTCCGCGTACGCGCGTAAAGCCTCTTCGTTGCGAACGAGAAAGTCGTTGGAAAAGGCTTCCATGTGCAGGAACGATTCGGATTGTGTCAGACCCTGATAATCGCGTTCAAGCGGAATCCCGTCGTTGAGCGTGAGGGACTCATTGATCGACTCGGCATTCCGGGCGACCCGCGCGTGCTGCCGCTGTTCAACCGTGAGCGATGGTTCCATCAAAGAGTCCGTCCTGCGTTCCTGGTGATGAATAACCTCCGCACGCACCGTGTGTTGAGGACGATTGGAGGGAAATACGAAGCCCTTCGCGGCTTCAGCACGTGAATCCCGGCAGCGGCTCGTACGGGTTCGGTGGAACCGGTTTTCTTCAAACTCTGCAGGGGAGGTCAAGAGGAATCTCGGCAGGTCGCTGTGGCGCACGCACCGTGATCACACTGCCAATCCAGCTGTTTTCGTGCCAAAAGGCGGTCGTGGTAACGTTCCGGTTGCACGGGCCGGATCGATCTGATAGTCAAAGTCCGGGGCAGCAGCCCGAACCGCCGCCGATTCTTCGCGCTGCCAAACGCCAAGCGGATTCCTGCACGCCGCGGTGATCGATCTTCACGGACATGTCCGACGCGAGGCTTGAGCCATGAAGAAAGTCCTTGTTCTCGAAGATAGCCGCAAGGTTGGCTTTGGCGGCGGCCAGAAGGGTTCGCTTGAGCTTCTCGAAGCGCTTCACGAACACTTTGAGCTGATTGCGACCGATTCGAAGGTCGATTCGATCTTTGCCGCGCGCTCGGAATCCATTCTCGGGAGACCGATACACCGCCTCCGCTCGTACGCGATCTCGGGCGGAGACAAGGCGAGTTTCAATGTCGGTTGGCGCGAGTCACTGCTCTTTCCGTTCTTCACGCTTTGGAATCTGGCAAGCCTGCTGCTTCTGTTGCGACGCCACAGGATGAGTTCTGGCAACGCAATTCTCTATGCTCCATCAAAGAAAACGCTGGTACTCGCGTGGTCACTTTCGCGGATCACGGGAATTCCCTATGTCTATCACGCGCGAAGTTTTGATGACCGCGAAAGTCGCTTCTTCACTCTGCTCGTGATCATGTTAAAGCGGGCGAGGGCTATTCTGTGTGTGTCCCGGACGATCGCCAAGAACCTGGACATGCCGCAATGTGAGTTGGTCTACAATGCGATTCCGGTCCAGGACAACGTCTCACCCAAGTCGATCCCCTCGTCCAATTCGGACCCGGTCGGCTGCGAGAAATTCGTGGTGGCCGCGTTCGCAAGTTTGTTGGCGTGGAAGGGATTGCAATACCTGGTTCAAGCCGCAGGATTGGTACAGCAGCCTGAACTCGTCGAAGTCCGCATTTACGGCGAGGGACCTCTACGGGACGAACTCGAGAAGCAATGCCCGAACAATTGCCTCCTGATGGGGTTTGCCGAGAACGTCAACGAGTTGCTCGGTGCGGAGGTTCATGCGGTATGCGCTCCTTCCATTGCGGAAGAAGCGTTTGGTCGTGTGCCGATGGAGGCGAACAGTTTTGGAATTCCCGCCATCGTTACCAACATTGGCGCCCAGGCCGAAATCACTTTGGACGCAGTAACCGGGTACCACGTCCCGATCCGTGATGCCCGGGCCATTGCTGACGCGATTGACGACATGCTTTGTCGTCCACATCACTATCGAGCCTTGTGCGAACAGGCCCTGCGGCACAGCCGAAGCTTTGATCTTCGGGCTCAGCGAACCCGCCTGTTGGAAATCTTTCAATCAATCTGAGCCCGATTGGCGAGCCGTCAAATCCCGGCGGCCGGCATCCGGTGCGACGATAGCAGGGGCGGCGCGGCGACCGCGGCTGATGGGACTGCGGATGCCCCGGAAACGGTTTGTTGTTGGAGCACCGATGAGTACCAGGCTGTGAAGAACAACACACATGGGAAAGTTTGGTAATACAGATTCACATCGTTTACCTGCCACTGCATGAAGACCGAAATCAGAATCGCAGAGAATACGCCACAAGCAAAATCACCACGAATTCCCTGACGGAGTACAGGCCACGCAAGCATGCCATAGAGTCCCGCGAACAGCAGAGATCCCACGATCCCATAATTCGCGAGGTGAAACACAACAAGATTCTCGACCGGATGATTCAGAACAAAGTCCGAAGCACGGTGCCCCATCCCGAACAGCACATAAGTCGGGTCGTCCAACCAGGCATCGCTCGCGGCGACCCAGTGTGACCAGCGTCCCGACGACAATTGATCGAGACTTCCGTCGAAGCTGACTCGGTCCACATTCACATCGACCAGTGGATTCCCGGCGGCCGACAACATGAAGCTTCCGCCAATGCACATCAACAGCAGCAACAATACGACGAACCGCAAACTTTTTCGTGAATGATTGACGCCCACCACGGCGACAAAAAAGAACACAAGGCTGTTCAACAGCGCAATCCGGACCAGTGATTCGTGAAAAATCAGCGCGACGTAAAGCGGAAAGGCGATCCACAGCATCAGGTAGAATCGCTTTCGCATTTCACGCATCGCGAGTCCAACCAGCAACAACTGGATTCCCATCGTCGCGTTGAATGCGTAGGCGCCGGTTTCGCCCTGCAACCCGCCGAGCCGGTGTGTCAACTCGCCGCCCTGACGGGCAAACGTTTGGTGTGCATCAAAGGCGGTACTCCCAAAATGGAAGAGGACTGCGATCACGAGGCTCGTCATCGTTGCGAGCAGTCCGAATCCGAGCAGCCAGCGCGAGAGCGATTGTCGGTCCCGCGGCATGACCGCGATCAACAGCAGCGGCGCGTGGATCGAAAACAGTCGCGCCAGGTAGGGAAGGTTTTCGCGATAGAGCCAACGTTCGCTGTCGAAAAGAATCCTCGTAAACACCACGCAGGCCGCGTAGCCGATCACGAGACACACCGCGAGTTGCTCCTTGCGCATTGAGGTGCAACGGGCCAGACAGAGCAACATGACCACGGCCACAGTCAACACGGCGAACAGGTCAGGGGTTTTGATCCGTTCCCCAAGTCCCGGGACTGCAATGATCCACTGTGGAATGCAGATCGACAGCAGCGCGAAGCCGGCGACAAGAGCGCGTACGTCGAATTGCATCCCGTTATTTCCAACGCGCAGCACGTCACGCGACCTCTTGCTTGTGGCCGATCAACGGGGATGATTTCCGCACTGAATGCTGTGGCGATTCGAGCAGGCGCTTGAGCAAGCGAACGTACCGCTCACGGAATCTGTTCTCTGAGAATCGCTCGGCATGAGCGCGACAGACGGCCGGGTCAAAATCATCGGGATCAAATCGCTCGACCGCAGCAGCCAGGCACTCGGCATGCTGCTCGTGGAAAAAGGTTCCAGTCACCCCATCGACGACCGTCTCCAGCGCCCCGCCCGCCCGATAGGCGATCACGGGACAACCGGCCGCCTGGGCCTCAACCGGCGTGATGCCGAAGTCTTCAATTCCGGGAAACACGAAGGCCGATGCCGTTTCAAAATGGGACTTCAGTGTTGCGAACGGCTGCCGTCCAAGGAACTCGATGTTCGGCCTGGCAAGGCTCTCAAGTTTTTTCCGCTGGGGCCCGTCACCGATCACAACCAGCGGTTTTCCGAGACGGTTGAAGGCTTCCACCGCGATGTCAATCCGCTTGTATGAAACGAGTTCCGAGATGACGAGGAAATGTTCTTTGCGCGGCCGATCGGCGCGAAACTCGTGAGTCGCCACGGGCGGGTAAACCACGTCTGATTCGCGTTGGTAGCATCGGCGAATACGATCGGCGACGAATCGTGAATTCGCGATAAAGTGCGTGACCTTCTGGGCGGCCGCAAAGTCAAAGCTGCGAAGCATCGGCGCGAATCGGTCGAGCGCAATCCGTGCCGCATGTGACGATCTCTTGTACTCAGCCCCGAGTTCCCACAGATACCGTGGCGGCGAATGGCAGTAGCAAACATGCCGGGCATCGCTCGGCAGCGTAACACCCTTGATCAGCGCAGCGTCGCTGCTGAGCAGCACATTGACATCATCGGGAACGCGCATCGCGCGTGCCGCCCAGGGGTGCAGCGGAAGCAGGTGCCGGTAGTACTTTTCGATTCTGGGAATGTGCTGCAGACGGCTGGTGTGGATGGTACGGTCCGCAAGTCCCGGAATCTTGACACCCGGGCGACGCACGAGGGTATAGACGTCGCTGTTGGGAAAGAGCGAGGCCATCTGCTCGAGAACCCGTTCACCACCCCGATAGCTGGTCAGCCAATGGTGTGCCAGCGCTACTTTCATTTCGGAATCCTTCCCGGTTTCATTCCGTTCAGCGCCGAATCAGCCGGCGACGCGATCTCGCTTTACAGTGCGGTGAGGCGAGGGGACGTTGGCGGTACCAACATCTTTGGCACAGTACTGCTGATGGTATTCACCCACGTATCCGTATCGGTCACGCGATTGGCTGCCGTATCCATAACCCTTGCCGCCTTGATCCACTCCGTTGACAACGACCGCGGCGGGTGCGACACCGATATCCTGAAGAATCTTGCAGGCCTGTTCGACGGGGCGTCGTCCGTTCTTGCGAACGCGGACGGTAAGCACGACCGAATCAACGTGTCGTGCAATGATCGCCGGATCAGCCACCGCCAGCAGCGGCGGAGCGTCAATCAGAACCAAATCGTATTGCGATTCGAGTTGTCCAAGCATCAAGGGAAGCTGGTCGGATTCAAGCAACTCGGCCGGAATCGACGTGGGCGTTCCGTGGGGCATCAGATCGAGCCCGGGCACCGCCGAGGCGACGATGGCATCGCGACCGGCAACGGTTCCCGATAATACATCGGACAATCCGGGTTCTGTGTTGACGCCGAAGATACCCGCAATCACCGGACGACGCATGTCCGCATCGATCAACAGGACGTTTTTTCCAGTACGGGCAAAGGAGACGGCCAGGTTTGAGATCGTCGTCGATTTCCCGTCGCCCGGTTGCGGACTGGTCATTGTGATCGTCCGCACTTCGTCCTTGCGGTTCGAAACCATCAGCGATGTTCGCGCGATGCGATAGACTTCTGACTCGGTCGATCGTGGAGCGTGAAAAGTCACCACCGCCGGTTGGACAAGCGCATCGGATTGAACCTGGTTACGGAGTTTGCGGGCATCAAAGCGGGGCACATGCGCGATTGTCGGAGCACCGACGGCCCGCTCGAGATCATTGATGTCGGTGAAGGTTGAATCCATCAATTCCGCGGCGACGCCCATCAGCAGCCCCAATGCGAGTCCCATGAATGCGCCCAGAGCGGCGACGATCGGCAGTTTTGGCCAGGCGGCTCCCTTGGCAACCTCGGGGCTGGCCAACACGTCAGTCGAGAATCCTGCGTACGACCGCGACAGGTTCAATTCCTGAAGTCGTCGTATCACCTCGTCGTAGCGCGACTGTGCCCGTTCCAGTTTCTTGCGAAGGGCGTTGCCGCGCATGAAATCACTTTCCACCTGCTTGGCCAACCGCATTTCCCGCGACGCGTCGACCATCAGGAGTGCCTTTCGCTTCTCAAATTCCGCGATGTCGTGAGCCAGCAACGAGGTGTAGGTCGTGAGCATCTCGGCTGGCTCGAGGCTTCGCGCCTTACTTCGCGCCTCGGCCGGAGCGTTGGATGCGATGAACTGCTGCGTGATCTCGATTTCCTTTCGGACCGCTTCCACATGCGGGTGTTCCGAGCCGAAGGCATCGCTCATCGTGCGTTCCTTTTGCAGCAACGTAAGCAAGCGGTTGTACTGGGTTCGCGCGACCTCCTGGCGAATCGGCTGTTCGGCCTGGAAGGCTTCGGATTGAGATCCACCGCGTGCCATGTCGAGAAAAAGCTTCAATCGATTGACCTCTGTTTGGCTGAGCAGCGCGAGGTGATCGATGCTGTCTTCGTTTCCGATTCGGCTGGAAAGATGGCTCTCGATCACTTCAAGCCGCGAGCGAGACTCGGCCAACGACGTCGTGACTTTGCTGAGCTCCGTCTCGAGCTTGGCGAGACGGTCCTTGTGAATGTCCTGAACGTTTGCGCCGTCAATCAGCACCGGGACGGACTTGACGAACGCGCGGTATTCGAGATCGGCGGTATCCAGTTCCTGTTCGTGTGTCTTGCGTGCCTGTTCGATCAAGTCAACCGCCTGTTTGGTGCTGTTTTGACCGTGCGATTCGACGTAGTCACGATAGCTTTCATAAATTGCATTGAGCACGATCGCGGCATGCTCGGGGTCGGGATCGCGGTAACAGGCTCTCAAGACCATTGCATTCCGAGCCGAGCCTTCACCGCCGCTTTGGACTTCAATGTGCTTGATGATGTGGTCGATCGGGTTGCAGCCGTTCTCCGAGGCTTTCTTGAACGAGTCGAGCTTGGCAAGGTCCTTGCTCTTGATCGTTTCGGACAACAATCGGCGGCTGACAAACAGCCGCAGGTGGGTGGCCAACTGGTCTTCCTGGATCGCATCGCCGCTTGCGTTGGCTCCGGAAATCGTTCCGTTGTTGGTCACTTCGCTGCTGCGCTGGCCGACGAGAATCTCGATCTCGGACTCGTAAATCGGCGGCGTCACAGCGTAGTAGATAGCCGACAGGGCAAGACCGACGAATAGGCCGAAGAATATTTGCGGCCAACGGCGGCGCAACATTTCGACCGGGTTGATTTCGACGACCGGGGCCTTCTGTTTCGAGCTGTCGATCACTGATTCCATGCCTAAACCCAGGTCGATGAACGATTGAACCGGTTCACAATCGAAGAGCGAGACGACGTAGAGCGTCTGTTATCCCGGTGTTCTATCGACGGACCAGCCGCTGCAAAACGATTAAAGCTCCGCCGCAGACAGCGCATACCGAAGAATTGGTATTGCCCAGCGCGCGATAATCGCGCGAACAGGCACGGGCGCATCGATGTGACGGGCCAGCCCGATCGTCAAACTTTGCCCGAGCGGAAAGGTGGTACGTCCCAAGGTTCTGCTTGATGAACCTAGTGACGATTGCCAATCTCGCGGCGAATCGAAACCGCCAGACGCTCGAATCGGGAGTCCTCCGGGAACAGGCGTTGTCCAAGGACGGCCTGGTCAAGCGCCTCATCGATCTCGCCCGATTCCTGCAATGACGTCGTCAGCCCAAGCCGGACGCGGGCATCCATTGGCGACAGCAAAATCGCGGCCTTCCAATGCGAGATTCCATCGTCCGATCTCCCCAGCAAATCGTTTATTCGAGCGAGCGTCACATGCCGGGCGAGCGGATCGAGTTGACTTTGCCGCTGAAAATAATCCAGCAGGGCGCGCCCCTCGAGGTTCGCCGTGGTCTGCGCCGGATCGTCCATCCTGAGACGCAACAGGTCCACAATCCACTCGGGGTGGTCCGGCGGAATCATCTGTTCGGCCATCTCCGGCAGCGAAATCCGCTCGCTGGAAAGGTTCAAGATGATCTTTCGGTGCTCGTCGCGGCCGATCGAAAGCGCCTTGGACCACTGGTCAATCATGCGTTGCCGGTCGCCAGCAAAGTACGCCATCAAACCGTTGTGGAACAGGATCTCGCCGTTGTTGCTGGCCAACGCGCTCGAGGTCTCGATCCAGCCTCGCGTGGATGTGCCCACCAACGGGGAGGTGAGCGCGCAGAATAGATGCGATTGTGGATCGTAGGGATTGCACAGTATCGACCTTCGCAAATCGAGCAGTGATCTGGCCATCGAGTACCGCAGTCGTGGTGTCGACGTGCATTGGTTGTGGATTGACCGGCGCACCGACGACGGGCTCGACATGAACTGGGCGTGAAGCATTTCGATCCGCGTCTGATCAGCCGTTAACGGAATACCCTGGTCGCCAGCCATTGCAAGCAGCCCGGTACGATATTGCAGCAGACGCAGTTGCGCACTCCGGTAGTGGAGCTGTGAACGAAGTGGTTGCCGCGCAATCGCGTCATTGAGTAGCGCGATCCGGGGCTCGAGCCACTGGTCCGAGAGATGCTCGGACGAATCGGTCACTTGTGAAGCGGCGAGTGCCGCGTCGCCGATCAACTGGTGCTTGGTCCCACGCGCAGCAAATGCGACAACCAGTAGTCCCAGGAATGCCCACGTCACCGCGTAGTTGCCGCCCGCCACCAGCCGCTCGCGCAAACCGGACGTACTCGCTCGATGCGAAGCGTTGTTTCCTCGATCTGCTCGCCTCGAGCGCGTGACAGCGACGGCGGTGATCAAGATGCTGTAGCAAATCAGATTCGCGGGTATCTTGATGACGAAGTCGACGATGCTGTGAATCGCCGCGAACATCAACAGTGCAATCCCGATCATGCCCCAGCCGCGCATCGACTGACTTTGATCTTTGGCCCCGCGGCGAATCATGTCGAGCGCGAGTCGGGCGAACCAGACTATCCCGCAGAACACGATCAGAACACCGACGATTCCGGTCTCGGTGAATACTTCGAGATATTGGTTGTGGGCCTCACGAAACCAATAGTCGCGAGCCTCACTCTGATGCGGAAGACTGGCGTACCCGTAGGTCCCCAAACCGCTGCCGCTAGGTAGGTTTGCCAAGGCGGTTTGAAAACCGTCGACCCATTGGCCCCATCGCTGGTCGGCGCTGACGCGGCCGAGCGAAACTTGGCCCGCCCGGGTTTTGATGTCCTCGGTGATCCCGCTTGTTAACGTGACGGCAATCAACAGCGCCGCTATGCCGCAAACCGCCATCCAGGTGCGACTGTTGCGGAGAGATACACCGCTGAAAACGCCCACGGCCAACAGGGTAATCAACAACGTCAACCAGGCGCCACGCGAAAGTGATGCAATCAACCCCGCAACGATCAGACCACTCAGGAACAATAACATTGGCAAGCGAATTGTGCGCAATTGATTCCAGTGGGTATTGCCGCCCGCCTGAGTTGAAAAGTTTTGCGGCGGACACGAAGCGGATCGCCGCGTCGAGCTTCCTATCATTGCCAGCCCCGCGGCGGCCGCGATTGCAGGCAACAGCGCCGCCGCACCGGCGTTCTTGTAGATGAAACTGGCAAACGGTACGCCGCGGAATTGTTGCTCCACACCGGGCAGGATTTGTTCGCCGCCACCAGCCCGTTGAATGATGCCCCAGACCGCCAATACCGCGGCATTGAGCACAACCGCCGACAACAGAAAAGACCGGGAGCGTCGGCTCTGGAACCCGATTGCGGTAAGAACAGCGACCGCCAGCGCCAACATGTAGGGAACTGTCGCGAGGCGCGTCGCATGAGCGACCGAGCTCCCGCGCGCCGTCGCAGCGAATTCAAGGCTCGCGTCTCGTTGGGCTTGATACCCGAGCGCCTCGGCGGCAACAACCAATTCACCGGTCCTTTCAATGAACGGCGTTGATTGCTGATGCGCACGATGGAACCAAACGTCAAGCATTCCGGTTCCCGGCGCGCTCTGCAAGATCGCGTACACGATCCACGCGAGGGCCAACAGCAGGAAGTATTTCGGAATGGCGACCCGCTGGTATTGCCAGCACCGCTGCGTGCCGATCGCGAGCAACAAGCCGGCAAATGCGAACCAACAAAGTCGGTGTTGGGCAACCGTGTGAACGCCGCCGTAATGCCACGTGGCGTACACCAGCATCATCAACACGACCGCCCGGACGCCGAACAACATCGACCGGTCCCAGCGGTCGTTCTTAGCGGCGCGGTTGGATTCGTGAGCAGGCACGCGTCGATCCGAAAGCGGGACGGGACGAAAAGGATTGCTGATACCAGCAAATACCATCTCGCCTCGTTTCGACTCCAGTTAATCCGGGCGGTTTGGATAAGGCATGTAGCCGTTGTCGGCTTCTGTATTTGGCCGAGCGGGTAAATGCATGAAAAAACCGGGGTGCCCCTTGGGCACCCCGGTCTATGTTTTCTATCGGAATCTCGCTTCAGGAATGCCGTGTCTTCACGCCAGGACACTCCCTTCACGACGAAATCACTGCGACTCGGAGGAAGCAGGACCGGGATTGTTATTCGTTGCCGAAACAGTGGCACCCGCGGCACCCGCCAATCCTCCGAGGCTTCCAGCGGAAGCACCCAATCCTCCGCCAGCACCGCCGGCACCTCCGGCAGCTCCTCCGCCGGCTCCGCCACCACCAGCTGAACCTCCGCCGCCACTTCCGCCACTTCCGCCACTTCCGCTATCGCTCGATGGCGACCCTTCCGAACCGCCGGGTCCTTGCATCGAATCGCCGCCTTGCGGTTGCGGTCCCTGTACGAGCGTCACGGCTTTGCCATTGGCCTGACGGGCCATCAACGACTCGATCTTCGCACGAATCTGGATCGCGCGGTCACGTGCATCAAGCAGTTCGAGTTCGTTAGCGGCACCATCGTCGAGCATTTGATCGACCTGCGCGACGAAACTGTCGACTTGCTGCAGCATTTGGTCGTGCGGGATTTCACCTTGGTCGACGATTGTTTGGATTTGATCCAGCTCGACTTGGGCTCCGTTCTCGAACGGGCTTGGGCTGTTTTGGCTCACCAAGGTGAAAGCGTCGCTGATCGCGCAAGCGGCCAACACCAACATGATGGCGAGAGACGCACAGAATACTCGTAGCTTGGTCATATCGATCCTCGCGGATTTTTCGGTAACAGGAGGTAGGCGAATGTTTGGGTCAAAGTGTCGGTCAGTAAGCACCACGTTGGTTCAACACGGCGAAGGGCGTTTTGAACAGAATCCAGGCATCCAACCAAATCGACCAGTTCGCGGCGTATTGGCGGACGAGAAAGATCCTCGTATCAAAGGTGGTGTCGTTGCGCCCGGAAACCTGCCACAAGCCGGTCAGCCCAGGACGCATCTGTGTGTATTGGTAGTAATTGTCCTGGTAACGAACGATCTCGATTGGCAAGACCGGTCGTGGTCCGACGAGACTCATTTCGCCGACCAGAACGTTCCAGAGCTGCGGCAACTCGTCCAGACTCCAGCGACGCAGGAGATGTCCGATTCCGGGGATGATGCGCGGATCCGATTTCAACTTCGAATCACTTTCCCATTCCCGCCGTGCTTCAGGATCGGATTGAAGTCTACGTTGCAAAACCTGATCAGCATCAGGAACCATGGAACGAAACTTCCACATCTTGAAGGTTTTTCCGTGCCGGCCCATCCTCGTGCTGCCGTAAAAGACCGAGCCAGGCGACATGATCTTGATTGCCAGCGCGATCGCTGCCATCGGCAGAGCCAGCAAAACCAAACCGGGAATGCAAATTGCCAGATCGAGAGCTCGCTTGCAGAACCGTGGTGCCACGCGTGAAAACGGCATCCGGAATCTCGTCGAACAACTTGCCAGCAGATCACAAGGTTGCTCGGACGTGACGTCGTGGTTGACCCAAACGACGGCCGGAAAAAGGAACAGAATCCGCCGACTGATCTGCAAGTGATTTGCGGATGTGGCGAGGGCCGCGATCGGCGCCTGCCGGCTCGAAGCTACGTGAAAGGCGTCCTCCGCATGGCGAATTCCGACCGAGGGTCCGCGTCGCTCGCATCGCTCGGACACCGAGACGTAGCCAACCACACTCAGCCCCGCACTGCGTCGATGCTTCAGTTTTTCAAGAACACGATCGCAATCGCTACGCGAGCCAACCAGCAACGTACGGATGCCCCACCACTTTGTCCCGGCGAGCACTCGACGAGCGTAATGACGAGCGAAGGTCAAGAGAATCGATGCCAACAGGGCGGTGCAGGCAAACACAGCCAGTTCCGCACGAGGCAACTGGCCAAAAATGATGTTCAAGGCCGACAGGCAAACGCACGCGAGCAAGGTCGAACGTACGATCGATCTCAGCTCGCTGACCGGACTGATTCCGACTCCCGGATAGAGTTGATGCATCGCCATTAACCCGACTTGAATCAACAACAGGGCAGGCAGCTGCCGTAAAAAGGCGAGATCAAAACCGCGGCCCAGCGAAAGATTGACCAGGTAAAACGCGATCGCGAGCGAACAGGTCGTCACCAACAAGTCGATCACCAATAGCGGTAATCCAGTCCGGATCGACTGCGTCAGGTAAGCTCGCGTCAATGAGGAATTGAGTTTCGTCGCGGTGTGTTTAGCGACAATTGCGTCGAGAGAATCAGCCCGCTGGGGTTTGGGTGCCATCCGCATCGGCATGTTGTGGGCCGTATCGGCGCGAACGGACTCCTCGGCGCGAACGGACTCCTCGGCGGAAACGGACTCGGACGGTTGCGCCGGCGGGACGTAAACGATCGGCGACGCGTGCGGGTCGAAGCGGCTCGTCGTTGATGTCGCGAGTGGTGGTAGCACGGTCTTGGTGTGGCTTTCGGTGAGTCAGGTCGGTTACGCATGACAACAGGCCCAAGCGTCCGGTGGATCCCACCGCCGCGTGACGACAGTCGCATCCTAGTTGTCGGTGCCGCGTGACCCTCGATCGCACTCAAAAGCGTCAAAGGCCGCGTTCTTCCACAACGCAACTCGAAATCCCGGTAGAGTCGTCACAATCGCGCCTGCGCCGTGGCGAAATGTGATCGCCGGCAAGCACGGCGCGCGCGTGAGGGCAAGCGTGCGACCCTTACATTCGGCATAACCTGACCCGATCGACATCCCGACTCGGGTGCTGTGGGTGAGCATGTTGGGTGGATGGACTGTGATCAATTCCGATTGTCGGAGTTGTGCGGGTGAACTCGACTGCGGCACGTCCGGGAAGGCCGTGATGCAAGTCACCAAAACATGGTTTTCGCACCTGGTCCTTTTCAATGTGACCTAGAGTTCACTCAGCATCGCATTGCAATGGTTGCGATCCGATGCGCCCGTACGCGAAGGGGCAAATGCCGCGAAAAGGCCAATCACGTGTTTGATTCATCTGGTGCAAAGCTATTGCTGGTGCAAGCCGAACCCGTCCTGGCGGAACTGACTTCGTTCCGTCTGGAGCTGCTTGGTTACGACATTGAACTGGTGAGCAGCGGATCCGAGGCATCATCAAGCATTGGGCAGTCGATTCCCGACCTGGTAATCGTCGACACACAGCTGCCCGATGGAGACGGTATTGAGTGGATTGCGCGGGTCCGCGGCGAATACGCGGCGGACCAATTGCCGGTTCTTGTCTTCTCGCTCGACCCAAGTCTCGACATGGTGGAGCGAGCGTATCACGCAGGGGCGCAGGACTATTTGATCACTCCTTTCGATCCGACAGTGATGGAAGAAAAGATCGAAGGCTTGTTAATGAGCCACGGAACCCGGCGTCGCTAGCTGCAGCCTTCATCCGGGAATTGGGCAACAGAAACCATAACAACACACAGGCTGATTCAATGAGACTGCTCGGGGATATCTTGGTCGAACAGGGCACCCTGACCGCCGAAGAATTTGACGCGGCGTTCAGGTCCAAGCCGCGTACCGTCATGATCGGGGACTGGTTGGTCGAGAAGCGACTGATCTCGGTCGCCGAACTCGGTCATGCGCTGGCCGGTCAATTCGAGGTGCAGTACGTTGACATTGATCCCGCCAACGTCAATCCGCAGGTCGCGCGGTTGATTCCCGAAGATTTCGCTCGCTCACACCAGGCTGGCGCCGTCGACATCGCGGGCAATACAATGACGCTCGCAATGGTCGCCCCGGACGACATCGAAACCATCGCGGAAGCCGAATTGATGACCGGCTACCAGATCCGCCCCGCGGTTGCACTTGCCGACGACGTACAAGCGTTGATCAGCCGCGTCTATGACGACCGAAGCGTGGCTCGCCAAACGATCGTCGACATGAAGTTGGCCGAGCTCCACGAAGAGGGAATCGAAGCGGAAGACGCCGGGACTTCGATTATCTCGAGCGAACAGGAAGACGCACCCGTGGTGAGGCTGGTGCAAGCGATCCTATCGGGTGCTGTCTCGGCGGGAGCGAGCGACGTCCACCTCGAACCTTTCAAACCCGAAATGCGCGTTCGCTACCGCGTCGATGGCGAATTGCAGCAGGTGATGACCATCCCCAATCACATCGAGGATTCGGTGATCAGCCGGATCAAGGTGATGGCAGACATGGACACCACGGAAAACCGCCGCCCGCAGGACGGCCACCTCAATGTGTTCGAGAACGGCAAGCGGGTTGGATTCCGTGTCAGTGGAATCCCGACCGTCGATGGCCAGAAACTTGTGCTTCGGCTATTGGATGAAGGCGGCAAGGAGTTTCGACTCGATAACATTGGGATGACCGACCGCGATCACGCAATGATGAGCGAAATGATCGCCAAACCCCACGGCATGTTTGTCGTCACCGGCCCGACCGGCAGCGGAAAAAGCACGACGCTCTATGCCGCGCTGCAGCATCTCAATCGCGACGACCGAAATATTGTTACTGTCGAAGACCCCGTCGAATTCAGATTGCCCGGTATCAACCAGGTTCAAAGCGACAACGAATTCGGCATGGGATTCGCCAACGCACTCAAGTTCATCATGAGGCAAGACCCAGATGTCATCATGGTCGGTGAAATCCGCGACTCGGAAACTGCCACCACGGCGATTCAAGCCGCGCTGACCGGCCACCTGGTCATCAGCACGCTGCACACCAATGATGCCGTTGGTGCCGTCCAGCGACTCAGCGACCTTGGCGTTGATAACTTTAAAATCGCCGGCTCACTTCTCGGTAGCGTGGCACAGCGGTTGTTGCGATGCGTGTGCGAAAACTGCAGACGATCGGTTCAGGCGAACGAGAAACTGCTTGATGCACTCGACCCTGAGCAAACGGTCCCGCGAACGGCAAAGTTCTATCGGGGCGAGGGATGCAAGAAATGCCTCGGCACCGGCTTCTCGGGGCGTATCCCGATCTTTGAGATCATGCCGACCACACCCGAGATCACGATGGGGATCGAGTCCGGCGTGCCACACACGAAACTTCGCGAATTGGCGATCCGTGCCGGCATGGTCAAGCTGTCACGCGCGGGCCTCGAACAGGCTTTGGCGGGTCGCACATCGATCGAAGAGGTCTACTTCAAGACCAGCGGAGATCGACGCAGCGGTGAAACGGCTCCTCTGACCGGCGGCCGACGCGAAGTCGACGCGATCAAACGCTGATCGAATTCCCTTTCCATTTTGCACCACGATAAGTCAATTCCCGGTTAAATCGAGACCGAACCATGTCTTCCAGGACCAGCACCGCCGTGCGATCTCGCTCCCGCGGCGCAGCCAAAGGCGGCTTCGCCGATTGGCTGCGAAAACTGCATTCGATCGAGTTCGGCAGTAAGAAGAAAAACGCTGACTCAACAAAGATCCGACAAGCCAAGCTCGCGGACTTGTTGCGTCTTCTGTTGATGTTGTTGGAAAACGGCTTGTCGTTGCCCAAGGCACTTCATTCACTTGCGTCCGACCGATCCACCCGCAAATACGGCGAATTGCTCAACCGCATCCGTTTGACCATCGAGGCCGGCGGGTCGTTGAGCGGTGCGATGGAAAAATACCCTCGCACATTCACTCCCATGCAGGTCCAACAGGTCCGTATCGGTGAACGGACCGGCGCGCTCGAAAAGGCGTTGTCCAATGTCTGCGAACAACTGGAACGTCAAGTCGCGATTCGGAAACGAATCATCAAGAAGGTCAGCTACCCAGTGCTGGTGACGATCGCAGGTGCGGGGCTGATGATCTTCATGTGCGTGGTGGTCGTCCCCGAGTTCGAGAAGGTCTACTCGAGCAGCGGCGTGGATTTGCCGATCGTGACCCGGATTGTGACCGCCGGCAGCCGAATCGTATTGTCCTACGGGTGGTTAGTGATCCCTGTCGCGATCGCTGCTGCAGTCGCGTGGATTGGAGCGCGAAGCCAACCAAAAATATCACGTAAAATCGATTCCTTTCTGCTCCGGCTTCCGTTGATTGGTCCGTGGCTGCGTGACATCGCAGTGTTGCAGTTTGCCGACGCCGTGTCGTCGATGATCGATTGCGGCTACAAGCCGGTCGATGCGGTGGCCACCGCAGCGGAGTGCGTTCGCAATCGTGAAGTTCGCGCCGCGGTGGAACAGGTTCAACGCAGCGTCCAACGTGGCGAAAAACTGAGTTTCGAACTGGGAAAGCACGAGCGATTCTTTTCCGCCACGTTCTGCCAATTGATCGGCGTCGGTGAACAGTCGGGTGACTTCGCGAAAGCGATGAGGGGCACTTGCAATCATCTCCGCGAACGTTTGGATACGCGAGTTGATGCCACCGTTGGCATGCTTGAACCGACGTTAACAATCCTCCTGGCCGCTGCCATCGGAGGCATCGTGCTGTCCATCTACACGCCGATGTTCCACATGTTTGAGGTACTCGAATGATGTCTTTGAATCCGAGCGGGGAACGCGCCGGAGTATCGCTGTTGGAAGTGGTCGCGGCTCTCATGATCGCAGCAACCGTTGCCGTGATGAGCATCACTTACTTGCGCAAACCAGGCATCACGGCCAACCAGCGATCATGTGACTTGACGCGCAAGGTGTTGCAGGCGGACACCCAGCGATACCTCGACACGACTGGCGCATTACCCAATGCCCAACTTCTCGAATTGGCTACGCCCGAATACACCGGCGCCGTGTTGCCAAAATGTCCGATCACGGGTGAATCGTACCGCCTCGGCGGCGGAGGAATCGTGGAGTGTCCGACGCATGAAGCGACGCGCGTCAAGTAAACTTTCACGCGGCAGGGCTCTTCACTCGGGACGCAGTGCCAACACTGTGCAAACCGAGCCTGATTCGATTGCGAGCGGCTGAGCGTCTGCGCGCGTGACCACGACCGTGCTTGCATCGAGTTGCACATCGGTCAGCACGCTCGTAAACCCGCCGGCGCTGCTTGCCAGGATCATTTTGTCCGCGGGCCCATCGAGCGATTCAACGACTGATTCGACCGTGACCTCGCGGCAACGCTTCACCGCGTGAATCGACATGGTTTGGCAGCTGATCATCGGACCGGCGTCGAAGATGTCGACCATGTCGGTTTCGCCAAACCCTTCGCTTTGCAACATCGCGAGCGCCGGAGCGCTTTCTTCGTGGACATGACCGATCCCCCGGCGGGCGTCGCGTGCGAGCAGATCGAGATAGATCGGATGCTTCGGCATCATCTCTTCGATGAACTGTTTGGAAATCGTCGACATCGCGTCGACCGTTGCGAAATCGGTGGGAATGAATCGTCCGGCGACCGCCTCGAAAAAGGGCACCGAACCGTCGGCATTGGCCTTTCCACGCATCTCCGCGATCACACGATCGGCAAAACGGTGGGGCAACATCGATATCAGGGCGAATCGCGCCAGTGAAAGCCAGCGTCCCCGACCCTCGCCTCGATACTTGCCGCGCAGAAACAGACTGCCGATTTCAGTGGGTCCGTCATGAATTCGCTGCAGGTCAAGCCGGACGCGGTGATGACGCACGCCCAGCAATTCGCTCTGGTGATCGGATTCGACAATCTTGTAGGCATAAAAGGGCTGGTACCCACCCGTCTTGGCATAGATCGTCGAAGTACCAACCAGTTCGCCGGTCTCGGTATTGACCAGCACCAACACGTAAGGTTCCCCGCGGGGGGACGGACCGATTCGGCTGAACGCAAACGTTGACTGCTCGACTCGGTCGAGCAATCGCGAACGGTCGAGCTGGAGAGATGTCAATCCGCGCGTTGCCGATTCAACGAGTTGGTGCAACGAGTCGAGGTCGTCAATTCGTACAGCGCGAACCACCCACATGCCAATTCCGCCTGGTCAGATCTGTTGAACAAACTTTTCGAGCGATTGCTCGAGCAGCGACAGTGCGTCGTCAATGTGCTTACGCGTCGTCGTCGCCGGGGGCGGCAAGAAACGAATCCGCGTCGGATCGGAACCGCAGACGAAACCAAGCAGCCCCACCTCGTACATGATCGTCATCAACCGCTTGGCCCGCTCGAATGTGCCGTCCGCGGGCGTGAACCCAATCATCATCCCTTCGCCATACGGTCCGCGCAGAGGGTATTTCTTCCCAAGCTCTTCCAGCCCGTCGGCAAAATACTGGTGTCGCTTCATGTTCTCACCAGCGGCCCCAAAACATCCGCCGGAGTTCAATTGATCGAGCATTGCCAATCCGGTGGCGATCGACGACGACGAGCCAGTGAAGGTCTGGCTGAGAATCGGCGCTTTCGGCTTGAATGCCTCGCCGTACAATGTCGCGCACACCTGGGTGATTTTTCCGACCGTGATGATATCGGCGAATTCGTCCAATCCGTAATGCTGGAACGCAAACGGACGGGAGGATCGTGAGAACGATTGAACTTCGTCGAAGATGATCGGAACGCCCTCGTCGCGGAGCGGCTTGCACAGCGCGGCAAAGAACTCGTGGCTGCCCGGATAGTATCCCCCTTCACCCGCAATCGGTTCGGCCCAGAATGCGCCGTAGCGGCCGGGGTGTCGCTTGAGCAATCGTCGCAGTTCATCCAGTGCCGCACGAGTGCTGCGTTCCGGATCGGCCGGATCTCGAAACGGAAGATAGTCAACAGACAGCGCAAGGGGCAAACCCATTCGATAATTCGGCCGGTCGGTCACCGCGGCCATTGCCAATGTACGTCCCGCGAACGCATTATCGAATGCAATGACGCGGTCGGCGGGGGACTTATGGTGCAGGGCAATCTTGAGCGCGTTCTCGTTCGCCATGGCACCGCTGGTCGACAACAGACAATGATCGATCTTTGCACCGCTTTCGCTCGCCATCGCGATCAACCGTTCACACATGCGAAGACTCGGTGGATGCTGCTGAAGATTCCCCTGCATCACCGTATCTTCGAGCGCGGCATCGATTGCCGCATCGATCATCGCAGGATGACTGTGGCCGCAGCCATGTACTCCAATCCCGGAAATGAAATCGAGCTTGACGCTGCCGTCGGCCAGCTCCACATAGGGCCCATTTCCAAGACCGGACGCCAGGTACGGCCAGAAGGGTGGTCCGCCACGGGCCGCCCCGAGTCGCTCGAGCAATGCCTTGTACTCAGAGACCAGCGACGGATTCGCACCGCGTGTACCGCCAATCGATGATGAGTGTTCACTAACCGCCGCGGCGATCAGCCGTCGAGCCTCGGCGACACGAGGATCGGCCCGCAACGACTCTGCCGCCAACGATTGATGCGAGGATGCCGATTTCGCCGGTGATGAATCCACGTTGGACAAACTCCGTGAGGTCGAGAACTGGGAACAGGTACTGTTTCGAGGGCGAGCCAAGGACATAGTAACGATTGCAGCCGCAAAGGTTCATGGCTCATCCACAGAAAACAAACGCGAGACCGGCGGTCATTGCGACTCTGTGATTTGCCGCAGCTCGGCTCGCAATCGGTCTTTTTCATCCTCCGAAAGTTCATTCCAAAGCCGATTCTGGATCCCTGCGGCGACCGCCCACAAGAAGTTCATCGACGGATTCTGCCCCGCTTGCCTGACCGCCAGATATGCCATCACGGGGCCCAGGCTGCGCAGTTGCTCAGGAGACCGAATTCCGGCCGCTTCCAGCATTTGGGCGGACTTTTCTCCAAGGTTGGGCAGGTCGGCAAGGCGCTCGCTCATGGCGGACCAAATTCCACGGTACAACAGGACCACGATGAACGTCGTGGCCTTCGGCTAATTGATGAGAAGCAAGTGCTGGTCCCCCGGTGTGCATGGGGTGCTCGCATCCTTCTCATCACCTCCCAATGCGATATTCTGTTAGGCTCGCTTAGTGAATGGGTCAATACGATTGTTTTTTGGAGTTGTGGAGATCGCGAAACCGTTTGCGATGCTCCGATCCGGATGGGCGAAATACTGCTCTACTATAGGCGTCCAGACCCGACGACATGGGTATATCTGTCGTCGTTTCTGACGATTGGGTTGTACTTCGTCTTTCATCGCTTCTGGAGCGTGCGGAATCTCGACATTGTGATGCTGATCCTGCTCGCTCCGGGACTGCTGATTGTCCACGAGGGATATCGGCGTGAGCTGCTTGAATCCGAAGCGGTGGCCGAACAAAAGGCTCGACAGCGCGAGTCCGATGCAAGCCGTAACATCGAAACGATGACCTCGTTGACCCGGACTCCACCGGCTCACTTCGTTGCTCAAAACGAAGCTGAACCTGCGCTCGAGGAAGACGATCTCGAAGCGGCGGATCCGTCGGAAATTGAAAGCGGTGAGTCCGGCGATGTTGCCCCTGTGCGTGGCAAACCCGGGTTCGGACCTATGGATATTCAAAGGTGGGGTTTCATCTACCTGTTCGTTGTTGAATCGTTCTTGTTGCTGCGATTGATGTTCGACCCGTTGATGGTCCGGCGACCGCTTCTCGACCCGAACTTGACCACTGGCGGCCTGATATTCATCGGCATCTCGATGTTTGTATTCATGATGGCGAACGTGGTCGCGAGCAATCCGCGGATCCAGGTCACTCAGGGGCCCGCACTTGGTCCCGGCTACGCGATGATGAACATGCTGCCGGCGATTCCAACTCGTCCTATCAGCGACCAACCCGGCGGTGCTTCGCCGCCGACCAACGCGGAACTCAGCCCGGCGCAAACGCAGTTGGCACAGATTGCCAAAGCACTGGCGATCCTGGCGCACCTCGCGATCGTCTCGGGGATCGTGTTGATCAGCAACCGTCACTTCAGCAATCTTCGCGCCGGCGTCGGTTGCGCGACGCTGTACTTGATCCTTCCGTACACGGCACAGATGACCGGACGGGTCGACCATGCGCTCCCCGCTGCGCTGCTGTTATGGGCAGTGCTTTGTTATCGCAAGCCGCTGCTTGCAGGAATCTTTATCGGATTAGCGGGCGGTCTGGTTTACTATCCGCTGTTCCTGTTGCCGCTGTGGTTCAGTTTTTACTGGAAACGCGGTGTCCGCAACTTTTCGGTCGGCGTGGTCGCGATGCTCGCTTTGTTGATGGTGGCTCTTTCATTCGATGACTCGGCGTCATTAACCGAGCACTTGCGGCGCATGTTCGGCTTGCTCAATCCGAATCGCGAAGCACACGAGTTGAGCGGCCTGTGGGCGCTGGGCTGGAGCCCGATTTGGCGTTTGCCGGTGATCGTTGCATTCGTGATTCTCAGCGTTTTCTTTGCCGCCTGGCCTGCGCAGAAGAATCTCGGCACGTTGCTCAGCGGTTCCGCGGCGTTGATGGTCGCGGCTCAATTCTGGCACGGTTCCGGCGGCGGGCTGTACATCGCCTGGTTCCTGCCGTTGTTGCTGTTGACGGTCTTTCGTCCGAATCTTCAGGATCGCATTGCGACCAAAGTTGTCATCGGATCGGAAAACGCCCAAGAACCAAGAGCGAAGCTGGAAGCGGTTTGAACGATTTGAGATCGGCCGAGGATGTTCATTTGGCGAGTGCCGACGACGCACTTCAGCGGTACCGCGCGCAACTCGACACGATCGACCTGGAACGCGCGCAACTCGAGACGAGGGATCGTCACTTCGGCAAAGCCCGTGTGTTGTTGTTCTTTGCCGCCCTGGTGTTTTGGGTTGTCGGGTATGGGTTTGACGGCGTCCCCAAGGCCGGATGGATCGGTTGGATTGCCATTGGGTTGTTTCTCGTGGTTGTTACGATCAACGAGCCCATCCGCGAAAAACTCGAAGAACTGAGACGACATCGAAGTGTCATCCAGCGCTTGATCGCGCGGCTCCAGCGAGATTGGGATCGGCTCGCGACAAAAGGCCTGGCGAATCAGTTGGCCGAAGTGAACCTTCCGGGGCATCGGCACGACGTTGCCGGGGATCTCGATTTGCTCGGCCGCGCTTCGCTGTTTCATCTGGTCTCGATGGCGGCAACAGCGCCGGGAATTCGTACGCTTGCGCATTGGTTGGCAGGCCCCGCCGACGCCGGGGTCGCCCAGCAGCGCGCGGCAGCCGCGGACGCATTGGCGCCGCTTCGCGATCAACGTTTACGTTTCTACACGCTGGCCCGCCAGGTCGGCGAAAGCACTGGCGACCCCAACCACTTTGTCCGCTGGGCTACGGGCGAGCCGTGGCTGGCCAAACGAGCATGGTTAGTGACTTGGGCGACCCTGTCGTCACTTCTCGCTTGCATCTTCATTGCCATTCTGGTCATCAGCGCCGCGGGCGCGTTACCACCTGACTGGTTTCGCAATAGCCTGATTGGAATCGTGTCACTTGTGGTCATCAATCTATCCTTGACCGCCGCCATGCTCGGTCCAGCGCATGCGATCTTTGCGATAGCGATGTCCAACCGTCGCGCGGTGAAACATTACGAGGAGATTTTTTCGGCAGCCGAGTGGCTACCGAAAACCGCGGACGACGGATTTCTGGCGAAAGTCCGCCGGATATTGCTCGAGCAGGATCGCTCGGCCGTAGCCGGCATGAAAGCCCTTCAAAAGGTGGCCCGGGCCGGGGGACTGCGGCAATCGGCCGGAACCTTTCTGTTGTATCTTCCGCTCCAGGCGCTCGGGCTGTGGGACGTCAAAGTGCTTCGCCGGCTCGAGCAATGGCAAGCCGAGTACGCCGACGTGGTCGAGGACTGGTTTGATGCACTGGGGGAACTTGAATCAGTCATATCGATCGCCGCGCTTCGCGACGAGTATCCTTCCTGGGCTGCGCCGCAGTGGAACCTTGACGCCCAGAACCCGCTACTCGAAGCGACCCAGATCGGGCATCCCCTGCTGTCGGATCAATCGCGTATCTGCAATGACGTCAAGGTTGGCCCACCAGGAACGTTGTTGCTTGTCACGGGCAGCAACATGTCGGGAAAAAGCACGATGCTTCGCAGCATCGGTTTGAACGTTTCATTGGCAGCGGTGGGCGGGCCGGTGTGTGCAAAGACTTTCACGATTCCTTCGCTCGAGTTAGCGACCAGCATCCGTGTCAGTGACGATGTCAGCGAAGGAGTATCTTTCTACATGGCCGAACTTCAACGGCTGAAGTCCGTCGTGGATCATGCCCGGCAGATGGCCCGTACCAGCGACCGCGTTTGCTTGTTTCTGCTCGATGAAATTCTGCAGGGCACGAACAGCCGCGAACGGCAAATCGCGGTTGTGCAAGTTCTGCGACACCTGATCGAGTCGCGATCCATTGGTGCGATCAGCACCCATGATTTGGAACTCGCCGACGACCCGGAACTTCAATCCTTGGCCGAAGCGGTCCATTTTCGCGAGACGATTCGGCCCGATGCATCCGGCAACGAACAGATGACCTTCGATTATCGGATGCGAAAGGGAGTCTCGCCCACGACAAACGCGCTGCGACTGTTGGAGATGGTCGGGCTTGGTGATCAGACCGGCCGGCAAGATTGATCAACGTTGGCCGCACATCATTGGAGACAGTTGATTGGAAGTTCGTCCTCCCTATTTGATCTTCCTCGGTGATGCCCCGGACGACCTGACCGCGAAGACCGGACACGGGATCGTCAACTGGAGGCCGCAGTTGGCATTGGCCCAGTCCCGATTGCCGCAATGCAAGGCGGACCTTGGAATTCCCGAAATGAGCCCGCAGGAGGCTGCATCCGCGGGCGCAAGAACGTTTGTAATCGGAACTGTCAATTTCGGCGGTGTGATCCCGCCTGAGTGGACCGGGACAATCGTTTCGGCTCTCGAAGCAGGGATGGATGTGGCAAGCGGACTGCATACGCCGCTGGAGTCGATCGCGCCGATCGCCGAAGCAGCCGAGCGAGCCGGCGCGAAGCTGTTGAATGTGCGACACACCAATCGTGTTTTCAAAACCGGTACCGGCGTGAAACGATCCGGGAAGCGCCTGCTGACCGTCGGCACGGATTGCTCGATCGGCAAGATGTTCACGTCGCTGTCGATCGAACGCGATCTGCGGCAACTGGGCGTTTCCGCCGACTTTCGCGCAAGCGGCCAAACAGGAATCTTGATCGCCGGGCGCGGGGTCGCAGTCGACGCCGTGGTTGCCGATTTCATTGCCGGCGCCGCGGAATGGCTCTCACCCTCCGCGGACGAGGATCACTGGGATGTTGTCGAAGGCCAAGGTTCCCTTTTCCACCCCGCTTTTGCCGGAGTGTCATTGGGGCTGTTGCATGGCACGCAGCCCGACGCAATCGTCGTTTGCCATGAACCGACTCGAAAAACGTTGCTCAAGACGGAAATACCCATGCCCTCAATCGAGGACGTGATCGAGATGACACTCCGAGCCGGACGCGTGGTTAACCGGGACATTCGGTGCGTTGGTGTATCGCTCAATACGTGTCAGTTGTCCGGTACCGAGACCACTCGTCTGATCGATGAAACGTCCGCACGTTTGTCGCTGCCCGTTACCGATCCTGCCAAATTCGGCGTCCGCACAATTACCGAGCGTTTGCTCGGGGGGTAGCACGCGCTGATGCTTCGCATGGTGATCCGCGAATTCCGGCTTCCGCTTCGACATCGATTCACGATTTCACGGGAATCGTATTCGGAACAACCGACGATGATCGTAGAACTTTCCGACGGCGTTCACCGCGGGTTTGGTGAAGCGACAACGAACCGTTACTACGGCATGACATTATCGCGGATGCGCCACGCGCTTCACGCGGTTCGCGAACTTGTCGAAGCTACCGATGCGCTCGATCCCCCGTCATTGTGGCAACAAGTGCACGATCAGATTCCGGACGAGCCATTTGCATTGTGCGCGCTCGACCAGGCTGCCTATGACTTGTGGGGAAAGCAGAAGGGATCACCGGTCTATCGTTTGTGGGGCCTTGATCCAACGAATATTCCTCTCTCGAACTACACCATCGGTATCGACGACGTCGAAAAAATGGTGTCGAAGCTGCGCGAGGTTCCCGATTGGCCGGTGTACAAAATCAAGCTGGGCACGGCAGACGACATTGCGATCGTCCGCGAGTTGCGACGGCACACCGGCGCGGTATTCCGCGTCGATGCGAACTGTGGCTGGTCGGTCGATCAAACCCTCGAGTACTCGAGCCAGCTCGCCGAATTAGGCGTCGAATTCATCGAACAACCACTGCCTCGTGGTGACGACGAGGGCACCGAGCGGTGTTACCGCGAATCGTCCCTGCCAATCATGGCGGACGAAAGCTGTATCGTTGAACAAGACGTCGCGCTTTGTGCCGGTCGATTTCACGGCGTCAATATCAAGTTGGTCAAATGCGGCGGACTGACCCCAGCCCGGCGAATGATTGACGAGGCACGCGGGCTTGGCATGAAAGTCATGGTTGGTTGCATGACCGAATCCACCGTCGGCATCTCGGCAATCGCACAGCTGCTGCCGCTGCTTGACCATGTCGATATGGACGGTGCCGAGCTGCTCGCTGAAGACATTGCGACCGGGGTCCGCGTGACTCGAGGGAAATGCCAGTACCCCAATAAGAACGGGAACGGCGTTGAATTGATTGGGCAAAGTGCGCAAGAGTGATCTTGCGCGTGGTTCACGGAGCAGAGCGGGTGCACGGAGCAGAGCGGGTGAAGGGAATCGAACCCTCGTATTCAGCTTGGGAAGCTGATGTTCTACCATTGAACTACACCCGCGAAGCACGACCTGGAGTCTCATCGATGCACGAGGCGGAGTCAACGTTGCGGCCGTCAGGGTCGAAAAACGACTCGCATCCAATCATCCGGATCCGGAATGATCGGTTCGGTCGTTGGGTCTCCACCACGGATCGTCTTGACCGAAAAAAACCAGCTTTCGCCCGACGGAATCGGCAGCTCGATCAGATCGCGTCTCAGAATCGCCAACTCGATTGTGACCAGATCACCGGCACGGCCAAGATCGACGTACCAAGTGGGTTGCCACGCCGCTCGGCTACCCACCGAATCGTGGGTTCGCCCCGCGCTAGAAATCAGTAACTGCATCGAGGTCATCAGATCACGGTCAGTATCGAACCTCAGCTGGACACGATCGACCGACGACAAATCGTGGTCCCGCGTGACCGACGACCTCGTGGGGTCAAATGTGTCCGGACCGAGTTTGTCCGCCGCACACTCAATGGCAACATAAACGTAATCGTCATCGTATGCGATTCGCGGCTGGGCGACGCGACCGGCCGAACGTAGCGCCGAATGCCAACATGGATCGTTCAAAACACCGTCGAGCTTCGGCGGCGAATCGGTGCGTCTCGCCGCAACGGTCTGCGGCCCCGCGTCAGCGAGCAAACCTGACCACGCGTTTTGCTGAGCATCGGTCAGCCGGCGCAAATCAGCCGACTCGCCGTCAGTCAACTGCAATCGCCCCTCGTCGCCCCGTCGCCGCGCCGCTTCGCGCGAAATCAACACAAGAGGATGGAACTCCCAGGCCAAATCAACTTCAACCTGCGGTTTTGTCTTTCTCTGTAATTGGTGTGTCTCGGGTATCGGCACCACCAGCGGTGACACGGCGGACGCCTGACGCACGCCAGATGACGCAACTTGGAAAGGAGATACGGGAACGGTCTTGTTGGCGGGGGCTTCATCCGGTGCGGAGGAGTTTGATTCGTAAGATCGCAGACGATCCAACTCCGAACCGTGGCTAAACGAATCGAGTCGAAGCCGCGCCCATCGTCCCGCGGAATGCGACGCGAAACGAGAGGCGATTTGCTCCAGGGCGAGTTCGCGAAAACCGGCGGCACCACCGTCGAGTCGGCTGGTCTCCAGAAAGATCGACCAGGCCAGGCGAAACTGATCCTGTTTGGCCGTCTGGTCAAGCGTCTTCTCGAGCAACTGAGAAAATTCGTTCTTCGACCGACTCGTTGCCACCAATTCGGCAATGCGCACCGATTGATTGAGCCGGCCTTGCACGATTTGTGTTTGACGCCGCGAAACCTGTGGCCGCTGGGCAACGAGACGTCGTCCCTCGCCAAGCGCCAAGCCACCGCACAACGAATCACCTCGCCGCGCGGTCGGTGTGACATCGTAGATGTGGTTCAGCGAGATCGAAGGAGATTGAGGTTGCCGAGGAGCGACGTAGTGTAAAGCGTCCGCGGCAAGATCGCTCGCCAGAATGCCTGACCTTGGAAGCAAAGCATAGCGATGTCGCATCGCACTTCCGCCATGGCCAAACGAATAATCGACTACCCTTGCGACCCCCGATGTCGCCGCGGCTTGAAAAAACGCTTCGTGCACATCGCGACTGAGCGTGCGGTCAAGGACCAGAACCGCGGGCCGGTGTATTGCCATCCAACGCATCGCTTCTCGGATCCAGCCATCGGGCTGCTGCTCGATCGGATCATGATTCATGATCGCATCGGCTCCCGAGCCGCCCAACATGACTGCCGCCTGATGGACGTAATCCATTACGGGTGCGTCTTCATCGCTGGCGTCCTGGACCATCAGTGCAACTCGATTTCGAGCCTCGAGCGTTTCCGATCCAAGCAGGGACCAGGCGACGGAACTGGCATCACGGCTGACCATAAGCACCGCGGTGCGACGATCTTCACCTCGCACTTCTTGCCATGATTTGCCTCTGTCGCGGCTCAGCAATACAACACCGTGATCACCCACAGCGCATAACGTATTCTCATGGACACGGCATGCGTCCCGGATTGCCACGGGGATTCCAGTTGCATGGACCCATTGGTGTAACTCCGGGGATGTCGGGCGTCGAAACTTTGCACTCGTCGGTTCGACGCGGTTTGTTCCATGCCACGTGCGACCGCCGTCGTGACTTTCCAATTCGCGTGTCAACAAGGAATGCGATAAATCACCATAGGCTTCCAGCGACTTGTCTTCGCGCAGGCGAACTTTCTTTAGCCGTGGCAGTTCTTCGTCCTCAGCACGCTGCCACGTTTTGCCAGTGTCGTTGCTGTAAAGAACGACGCCGCGACTGAGCCGCGTGATTCGATCGTACGCTCCACCGACAATCACAACACGTTGACGATCGATCCACGTCACATCGTCCAAGGGGCAATCGACACCGCTTTGCTGGAGCTGCCACGTCTCGCCGCCGTCGCCAGAGAGCAAGATCGTCCCTCGGTCGCCGCATGCAATCCCGATCGCGTCGGTGCCTGGCGTTTCGACTCCAGTGCCCATCGTATTGAAGGCCACAGCATGCAGCGACGCGTCGGCGCGCAGTCTGCTGGCCGAGGCGTAGGCAGGCATGGGATCGGGCGATTGTGCCCCAGCGGCGACTGGGAAAAAAAACAGGCTCGCGATGGCCAGTGAGATCTGCCCGGCTACCAGGGAATTCTGCCCAGCACGCACGTGGCTGTCGAACATCGAACCTCGATTCATGCCATCCATCCTTTGACCAGGGCTGCCATAGCGAAAACAGAAACCCAACCGATGAGCAGATTCGCCAGGACATACAGGCTTGCCAGCGGCCATCGCCCCGTCTCGGCGAGGATCGTCGACTCGAGAGCAAAGGTCGAAAAAGTGGTCAGACCGCCGAGAATCCCGACCTGGATCCCCAATTGAATCCGCTCGGATAGGTGCCCTGTCAGAACCACGTATTCAGCGAAGGCCCCAATCGCCAAACAGCCCAACACGTTTGCGATGGTCGTCCCCAGCATCGTAGACCCCCCCGGAAGGGAGGCTGAACCGACGGTGATCAGATAGCGGGCAAGCGAACCAGCCGCACCTCCGGCCGCCACACAGAGCAGATTAAGCCAAGTTGTCATTGCGAGATCGTGGTTTATCCATTGCCTAAGTTTCGGCACGAACTTACGTTAGCGAGTAGATTCGGAAGTTTCGGGCCACCGCGTAAACGCCAGTTTTTGCCCGTCCGAACGAACGTCATCCCCCCGCGAGCCGTCTGCTGGGGGATGGGCCGCTGATGGTTTGTCCACGAATCGTCACGTCCCGGCCCTCCTGAGTATCCATTTCGCTGGTTTTCACCCCCGTTAGAAGCACATGAGTACTGCCAAAGCTCCGACCGAAACCCGATTAACCAACGGCGCCGACATTCTGGTCAAATCTTTGGTCGATCACGGCGTGGAAGTGCTTTTCGCCTACCCGGGCGGATGCAGCATGCCGATGCACCAGGCGTTGACGCGATTTGGATCGTCGATCCGCACGATTCTGCCGCGGCACGAGCAGGGTGGCGCGTTTGCGGCCCAAGGATACGCTCGCAGCACCGGAAAGGTCGGGGTTGTGATGGCGACCAGTGGACCGGGGGCGACGAATCTGGTCACCGCGATCGCAGACGCAAAGCTCGACAGCGTTCCGATCATCTGTATCACCGGCCAGGTTCCAACCAAGGCAATCGGCAGCGATGCGTTTCAGGAAACACCGATGGTCGAGGTGTGTCGCGGCATCACCAAGCATCACTACCTTGTGACGAAATTGTCAGATTTGCCGCGGATCATGAAAGAGGCGTTTCACATCGCCTTGAGCGGACGTCCGGGGCCCGTGTTGATCGACATGCCCAAAGACATCCAACTCGGCGACCTGAGCGGGATTGATATGGATCCTCCGATGGATCTGCCCGGTTACGAACCAACACCACCAACGATTCCGAGCGAGACGATTCGTCAAGTCGCCGCAGCGATCAAGCTGGCCCGTCGCCCGATGATTTATGCCGGCGGCGGAATCATCACCGGCGAAGCGAGCGAAGAACTTCGGCAATTCATCAGCAAAACAGGCATCCCCGCAACGACCACCGTGATGGGAATCGGTGCGATCCCGCCTGAGCATGAACATTCGATGGATTGGTTGGGAATGCACGGCGCCGCGTACGCAAACTATGCCGTCCGCGATTGCGACCTGTTGATTGCGCTGGGTGTCCGGTTTGATGATCGCGTGACCGGCAAGGTTGAGGCGTTCGCGAAGGATGCCAAGATCATTCATGTCGACATCGACGGATCGGAGCTCAACAAGAACAAGACCGCCCACATTCCGGTGCGTGGTGACGTCAAGCAGGTGCTGACCGAATTGAACAAGATCGTTCAGAAACCTGAGATCACGGATTGGCAAAAGTACTGTGATGAGTTGAAAACCAAGTACCCACTTAAGTACGACGACAACTTTGACGGGATCCTGCAGCAACACGCGATCAAGACCCTCAGCGATTTGACGGCTGAAATGGACACCTACGTGACCGTCGGGGTCGGACAACACCAAATGTGGGCTGCACAATTCTACAAATTCCGCCGACCCCGGACGTGGCACAGCAGCAGCGGGTTGGGGACGATGGGATTTGGATTGCCGGCCGCGATGGGTGTTCAAGCCGCGCACCCGAATTCGTTGGTTGTCGACATCGACGGCGACGGAAGTTTTCAGATGAACATCCAGGAACTCGCAACCTGTTTTTGCGAGGAATTGCCGGTCAAAGTGTTGCTCTTGAACAACCAACATCTCGGCATGGTCGTTCAGTGGGAGGACCGATTCATGGATCGCAATCGGGCACACACCTACTTGGGGCCGATCCATCACCAGGAAGCCGCTGGCCAGAGTACGGCCGATCGGTTCACCTACGCGGAAGATCGATATCCCGATTTCGTCAAGATCGCCCAGGGCTACGGGTGCGGTGCCGCAACGATTCGCAACAAGAGCGACTTGGAGCCGGCGCTCCGCGAGATGATCGAGTACAAGGGTCCCTACCTGCTCGACGTCGAAGTTCCGTACCAGGAACACGTGCTGCCGATGATTCCCGGTGGGCTGACGGTTGACGACATGATCCTGGACTGAGCCGAGCGAGCGGGAGTGACACGGCACTCGCGGGCGCGGCATTCGTCTCGCGGTGAAGAGGTGGTGCCGTTTTCAGCCTTCCGGTTGAATCGGCCCGCTTTGCGCGCCGAGCGTCTCTCGAAAGAATTCCAGCGTCTTCTGCTGTGTCTTCGGACTGATGAAGGTCACCATGTGACCCTGGTTCTCCATCACCTCGAAGCGGCTGTCGATCCCCGCGTCAACTTGTGCCTGGTGAAAGCGCCGGCTACCTCCGATCGGCACCAATAGGTCGGATTCGCCGTGAATGATTTGGGTCACCGGGTCGGCGGCAGAGACGTGTGCTGCGGGCGAAGCAGCAACGTACACGTCCGGCTTTTCGCGACGCGAGCCACCGAGGAAATAAGCCAGGGACGTGTTGCCCGGCGGCAGAACCCGAAAATCGGCCGGCGGTCCGCCCGCGCAAACGGCGCGGATCGTCGGCAACTGCTGCCAGCGCCGATCGGTCTCGGTCCAGCCACTTGCCGCCGTGCGAACTTGCATTGGTTCATCAACCAGTGATGCAGTCAGCGCGGCAAGATGACCACCCGCCGAATAACCGAATAGTCCCAATCGATCGAGGTCGATCGAGAATCGCCTGGCATTTTTTCGGGTCCAAACTAGTGCATCCCGAACGTCATCGACCTGAGCGGGAAACTTATGAGCCGGCGCAAGGCGATAATTGATCGCCACGGCGACGATTCCGTTTTCTGCCAACAGACGCGCATAGCCGACGGACATCCATTTATCGCCGCTGATCCACGCTCCGCCGTGAACCAGCACGACCACCGGGTGTCCGGAAGAAGGGGCCGGTGTCAGGGGCAAGTAAACATCGCACAATCCAGCCCGGCCGGGTGTGCTGCTGTATCGCTCGTTTTTCTCGATCTTGCACCGAGCAGCCGGTTGCTCTGGAACAGCGGCCCGAATTGGACGTGATTCTTCGCCCCGGGCTGCGGCGATCTGAAAGGCGATCACGACGGCTGGCACCAGCACAGCCCGCAGCGATCGATCGAAAATAGTGCCAATACGGGGAATCAAAGTCATCGCTCTTGCGGCTGTGGGCAGTAGGGAGGATCGTGGGGGCCGTGAGGGGAACATGGGGGCGGTGGGACGAACGTCGTCCGCTCGTATAATACGAAGGTAGTCCAACGAGTGAAATCTCAACCCACCCGAGCACCATGTCTGTCGAGTTGAATAGTGTCCCCGAGGCGGTCGAAGCGATTCGACGCGGTGAAGTCGTCATCGTGGTCGATGCGGAAGACCGCGAGAACGAGGGCGACTACATCTGTGCCGCCGAGAAGGCGACGCCAGAGGTGGTTAATTTCATGCTCTCGGGTCGTGGACAATTGTGCGTCTCCATTCTTCCCGAGGTCTCCAAACGACTCGATCTCGCGCCGGTGGTGATGGAGAACGACGCACCGCTGAAAACCGCGTTCCTGACGCCGATCGACATCCGCGATGCGAAAACGGGAATTACAGCCGCCGAGCGAAGTGCGACCATCCGGCGACTGGCTTCACCCGATTGCAATGCCGCAGAGTTCGTTCGCCCAGGCCACGTATACCCGTTGCTGGCAAAGGAGGGCGGGGTACTCCGCCGGGCTGGACACACCGAAGCCGCCGTCGACCTGGCACGCATGGCGGGACTTCATCCCGCAGCCGCGCTCTGTGAAATTCTTGATGACTCGGGTGATCGGGCAAGTCGCGACGATTTGGCGGCGATAGCCCGGGAACGTAACCTCAAGATCATCAGCATCGAACAGCTGATCTCGCACCGCAGGGTCAGCGAAAAACTGATCAGCCGCGCCGCCGAGGCTCGATTGCCGACACGGCACGGTGAATTCACGATCATCGTTTACGGCGTTCAGTACGAAGCCCAGGAACCGATTGCACTCGTCTATGGTGACTTGTCGGCGCCGGGCACACCTCCGCTCGTTCGAATGCACAGCAGTTGCTTCACGGGAGACTTGGTTGCTTCGCTTCGCTGTGATTGCGGGGACCAGCTTCAGATGGCGTTGGAGATGATCAGCAACGAAGGGCGCGGAGCACTTATCTATCTTCCTCAGGAAGGCCGCGGGATCGGACTCGCGCAGAAGATCCGTGCATATGCGCTACAGGACAGCGGACTCGATACGGTCGAAGCGAATCACGCGCTCGGATTCAAGGCGGACATGCGTGATTACGGCGTCGGGTTACAAATCCTCAAGGATCTTGGACTGAGTAAGGTCCGTCTGTTGACAAACAACCCAAAGAAGACGGAAGCGTTCAATCTCCGCGGCTTTGATTTACAGGTCGTTGACCAGGTTCCAATCGTTCCTCCTGTGAACGAACACAATCAACGCTACCTCGAGACCAAGCGTGCGAAACTTGGGCACCGGCTGCCGGAACTGTAAGAATCTTTCTGCGGCGGTGCCGTGCCACCTCGTTTGCCAGTCCGCACCATCGAGTCTCAGTCAATCGTCATGACAAACGCCGCCGAAGACCAATGGCCGCGCCGCGCCGCGATACTTGGTGTCGGTTTGCTCGGAGGGAGCGTAGCGCTCTCATTGCGGCAAGCGCGTGGCGCAACCTGTGAAATCGTCGGGTACTCGCGAAATCCGGACAAGCGAGCCGAGTTGATTCGCCACGGCATCGTCGACACCGCGTGCGATTCGGTCGCCGAGGCGTGCGTTGAATCGGACGTGATTGTGGTCGCGACTCCGGTCGATCGGATCGCCGAATTCGTGATTCAGGCCGCCGATGCATCGCCACCCGATTGCCTGATCACCGACGTCGGCAGCACGAAGGCCCAGATCGTCGAGGCGACCAACGCTCACCAAGGCGCTGCGGCGAAGTTTGTTGCCGCCCACCCCATCGCAGGATCCGAGAAATCGGGGGCCCAGCACGCTCGGCCTGATCTATTCCACGAAAAACTGATCGTGCTGACGCCTACCGCAAATACCAGCGCCGGACTTCTGCAACGGGCACGCGATTTCTGGCAGGCCACCGGGGGCAGGATCCTGCAAATGTCGCCCGCCGAGCACGACACCCACTTGGCATCGGTCAGCCACGTGCCACACTTGGTCTCGGCTTTGGTTGCCAGGATGTGCTCCCGCGACGCCCGGCAGTTGGTCGGAAGCGGCTGGGAGGATATCACTCGCGTTGCGGCGGGAGACCCGGCGATGTGGACAGCGATCTGTCGCGAGAATCGTGCAGCGATCAGCCACGAGCTGGAAAAGTTGTCGCGTGAATTGGAGGGGCTGCGCCGGATCATCGGCCAACAGGATGACGACGCACTGCATGCCTGGTTGGCCCAGGCGAAGAACGTGAAAGAGCAATCGGACTGATCGACTATCTCCCGCAAGTTGAATCACCTCGTTAGACAGGACACAGCCCGCCATGCCGCTTTGGCAAATCGATATTTATCCGTCGGACGACCAGATCGATCGCGAGGCGAGTCGCACGGCTGAAGGAATTGCTGAGCTTGGTTTGGGATCCAATGTCTCGGTCGCCTGTGCGAGAAGTTTTCTGGTCCAGGGAAACTTCGCACGTGACGAGGCGGTTCGGCTGGCAGAAACATTGCTTTGCGACAGCGTAACCGAGCGGTCAGTCGTTGCGATTGCCGGCCAGGACCTGCTGAACCAGCCTCCGGGTACCCAGACCACGCTGGTCAATGTGCTGCCGAAACCGGGAGTCATGGATCCCGTCGCGGCCAGCACGGTCGCAGCCGCGCAGGACGCGGGAATCGATGTCGAAGCGGTCCGAACGGTCCGCAAGTACTGGCTGGGTGAAGTCGACCAGAACGCGCTCGATTCGATTTGCCGACGCGCACTTTCCAACGACGCGATCGAACAGGTCGTTGTGGGTCCGCTCGAAATGGACCAGCTTGACGTCGGAACTCCCTACGAATTCAAGCTTGTGACCGTACCCATTCGCGACTTGGATGATTCCGGGCTTGAGATACTCTCGGTCGAGGGCCAGCTCTATTTGACGCTGGTCGAGATGCAGACCATTCGCGCGCATTTCGTTTCGCTCGGGCGTGATCCAACCGATATCGAACTCGAATCGATCGCTCAAACGTGGTCCGAGCATTGCAGCCACAAGACACTCGCCGGTCGCATTCATTACCGCGGCCCGAACGACGCCACCGGCGCCGACGAGCGTCAATTCGAAAACATGTTGAAGGAAACGATCTTTGCGGCGACCCAGATGATTCGCCAAAATCTGGGCAGCGACGATTGGTGCGTCAGCGTGTTCAAGGACAATGCGGGGGTAGTCAAGTTTGATGACCAGTATCACGCCTGTTTTAAAGTTGAAACGCACAATCACCCCTCGGCACTGGAACCTTACGGTGGTGCCAATACCGGCATCGGTGGAGTGATCCGAGATCCGATGGGAACCGGGCTGGGGGCAAAGCCGGTATGCAATACCGACGTTTTTTGTTTCGCGCCGCCCGATTTACCTGCCGACTCGTTGCCGCCCGGCGTGCTCCATCCCCGGCGCGTGATCAAGGGTGTCGTTTCGGGAGTCCGCGATTACGGCAACCGGATGGGAATTCCGACGGTCAATGGTGCGGTCTACTTCGATCCCCGATATCTCGGCAACCCCTTGGTCTACTGCGGCAACATGGGAATGATCCCGGTGGGAATGGAGGAAAAATCGGTCAAACCGGATGACTTGATTGTCGCGATCGGTGGCCGCACCGGACGTGATGGGATTCACGGTGCCACGTTCAGCTCCGCGGAGCTGACCAGCGAATCGGAGTCGCTGTCCGGCGGTGCCGTGCAGATCGGCAACGCGATCACGGAAAAAATGGTGCTCGACGTTTTGCTCCAGGCCCGCGACCGGGGCCTGTTCAACGCCGTCACCGATTGTGGTGCCGGCGGTTTCTCCAGTGCCGTCGGCGAAATGGGCGAAGAGGTCGGTGCGGAAGTCTGGCTTGAAAAAGCGCCACTGAAATACGAAGGGCTCACCTATACCGAGATTTGGATCTCGGAGGCTCAGGAGCGAATGGTGCTGGCAGTCCCGCAGGACTCGTGGGAAGAGCTGCGCGAACTATGCGAAAGCGAAGGGGTCGATGCCGCCGTGCTCGGTCGATTTGCCCCAACCGGCCGTCTCTCGTTGACCTATCACGGGCACGTCGTAGGTGACTTGTCGATGCAATTCCTGCACGAGGGACGCCCGCCGGTGATCCGCGAAGCGATCTATGATCCGCAGCCCACCACACCGATCACGTTACCCGAGATGACCAGCGATGATCACCGCGAAGTCTTGCTCGACATCATGGGAAGCCTGAATGTCGCCAGCAAACATTGGGTGATCCGCCAATACGATCACGAAGTCCAGGGGGGCAGCGTGATCAAACCTCTCGTCGGACCACTCTGTGACGGACCGGGCGATGCGGCGGTGATTCGACCCCGCGTCGAGAGCCGTCGTGGTTTGGTCGTCTCCTGCGGAATGAATCCCCATTACGGTGACTTCGATACGTACCACATGGCCGCGTCGGCGATCGACGAAGCAATCCGGAATGCGGTCGCGGTTGGTGCCGACCCCAGTCGTATTGCGATTCTGGATAACTTCTGCTGGGGGTATACCGATCGGGCCGAGACGCTTGGATCGCTCGTTCGGGCCGCGATCGCTTGTCATGACATGGCCATCACGCTGGGGACTCCTTTCGTCAGCGGCAAAGACAGCCTGAACAACGAATTCAGTTTCCAGAACGCAAGCGGCCAGCGGGAAACCATTTCAATCCCGCCGAGTCTGCTGATCAGCGCCATGGGGCAGATCGAAGATGTTTCGATGGCCGTCACGATGGACGCGAAGGAAGCCGGAAATATTGTTTTTCTTGTCGGCGCAACGCGCCGAGAACTGGGCGGATCCCACCTTTCACTCGTTCGCGGTCTCGAGGGAGGCAATGTTCCTTCCGTCGATTCGATTCTGGCCAAGCAAACCTTTGTTACGGTCCACCAGGCGATGCAACGCCGACTTGTTCGTTCGTGCCATGATCTGAGCGAGGGTGGGCTGGCCGTTGCCGCCACCGAAACTGCGATGGCGGGTGGATTGGGTATCCGAATCGATCTCCGCGCGGTCTGCGGAAACGAGCTTTCGCCGACCGTCGCACTATTCAGTGAGTCCAACACCCGGTTTCTGGTCGAAACAGGTGTCGATTCTGCTGACGAATTCGAGCAACTTCTTCGCAATGCCAACGTTCCCGTGGCACGACTGGGTACAATCGAGGCCGACCCCAGCGTCGTCTTCACCCGCGGAAACGACGTCGTGCTGGAAGTGCAGGTTGCCGATGCGAAGCAACGTTGGCGACAACCCCTTGATTGGTAACCTCAGCATCACCGCCTCATGATTTCAGCGATTCCCAACGCGACCTGGACCGTCGTCATTTCACGCGGTCAATCGCGCAATCCGAAGAAACGCGAACTGGAACAGGCCATCGCCGATGCAGCCGAGCGGCTCGATGGTGTCAGCGTGCTGGTGATCCCGCATCTCTACGATTTGCCAAAGGCCTCCGAGAGCTTCCAGCAGCTTTCGGAGATCGAAGGCAATCTTGTCGTGATTTCATGGATCTATTCCCGGGCCGCCCACTGGGTCCTTGATCGCAACGGAATCCAAGGTCAGATCGGAGTGGTCCAGATTGGCGGCGAGGAGTCGACCGAAGACGACGAGAATTCGCCCGCCGCGGTCTCGACCGACAGAGATCCGGTTGACAGAGATCCGGTTGACGGGGATCCGGTTGACGGGGATTCGGTTGACGGGGATTCAATCGACAGAGTCACCGACCTGTATCCACGTCCCGACCGCTGTGTCCATTGCATCGACTTGAAGATCGCATCGGACCCATCGGTTTTCGTGAACGAAATCCGCCGCATTGTCGGCGATGATGACACCGACGGTGGAACAAGCTTGCCGATCATCAGCGGGGCGGTCAGAACGGTCGATGAAGCGACGTCGCGCCGCTGGTACCCTGTCATTGATTTCGACCGATGCACGAACTGTATGGAATGCGTCGACTTTTGCCTGTTCGGTGTCTACGGCGTCGACGGGGTTGAAAGTATTCTCGTCGAACAGCCTGACAATTGCCGCAAAGGATGCCCGGCCTGCAGCCGTGTCTGTCCCGAAAATGCTATCATCTTTCCCCAACACAAGGCGCCGGCGATCGCCGGTGCGGAAATAGAGGGAGACGAAGGATTCAAAATCGATCTCTCCCAACTTTTCGGCGCGCCGGCCCAGAGCGATGACCCCATCGCTACCGCAGCCCGCGAGCGGGACGAACAACTACTGCTCGCTGGTCGCGACGCCGTTGGAATCGACGAACAATTGAAAAAAAGACAGTCCGATCGGGGATCACAGCCCAAGGACCAGCTTGATGTGCTGATCGATTCACTCGACCAGTTTGACCTGTGATCTTTCTTCGGGTGCCGTGCCGCTCGGCACGATCTCGTAGTGTCTCGGCCGGCGGCGTTTGCCATCTTCCTTGACGTGTTGCGTTTTTCTCGGAACGCTCGGTGCAAACCCCGTCGGATCAGCGGTTTGCTGCAGCGGTTTCGGAGACCCTGCCGGGGGACCATCCGGTCACCAGAGGGGGATTTTCCCAGTCAACTTCCAGTCGCCGACGTCCGATAGCTGTTGATAGGACCAACAACTTCGGAGCAAGCTGTGCAGGCATACCGTCCCCGTCTCACCTTCAATCGCTCGCGATGCGCAACGATCTTGCTAGCATCTGCAGCGACTCTGGGGATCTGCGCTGACTCGGTGGCGCAATCGCCTACGCAGCGACCCGAGGCCGCTCCCGCCGAAGCAAGGCCACCCGCTCCGCCCGTCGGTATCGCGCTCGAACCGCCGGCGAATTCGACAATCGAGATTCGCGTTGCACGGCGACCTTGGCTGCTGGAAAAGTTCAGCAAGCCGAAAACGGAACCCTCGATCAAGATGAATCCGCCCCGACCCCCCGCGGAGATCAAAGATCCGCCGTCCATGTCGGGGCAGTCCCCTCCTCAAAATGCTGGCACTTGGATGCGGCGCGGTGAATCCATTGACACGCGAGTCGATCGTCTTGAAGCGTTCGACCAAACCGAACCCCACGCCGCGCCGGTGCTCGAAGCACCTGGGAGTAAACCCGATTACACGAGGAACCGAAAGCCACCGGGAACGACCTCGTCACCCACGGTGAGTGCGCCTTCGGCCGGTCTACCTGGATTGGGTGGAAATGCGTTGCGTGGCGAATCGCATGATGGCGAAACTCCCCGCGACGTGAAAACCGAAGCAGCCAATGCGCCGAGCGATGAGACGTCGACTGTCCCGTCAGACGTCGAAATTCGCGACCTGAAGATTCAGCGCGACGGGACACCTCTTGAAAATGACGAGAAAAGTGAATCGGAGTCCAAGGATTCGGAGGATTCCAGTGCGGATCCCAGCCAGAGCAAATCGCCATCGCCGTCCCCAGGAAAATATGTTGGATCCGATACCGAGGACGATGCCCCGGATCTTGATTATTCAGGGTTTCCCAAGTCGCCGGTCAGGATGACGCGATCGATGCAGCAGATGAAAAACTCGCTGCGCAGTTGCTTGCGTTACTTCTATGCGAGACCTGAAATCGCAAACGAGCGAAGCAACTGGGGCATGATGCATTCGATCATGGTGTATGGTGCCGACACCAAGATTCGCGTCGGCACTCGAAGCTACAGCGCCATCGCATGGATTGCGGGCAACAATGCATGTCGCGGGCAACGAATACTCGCCGTACAAGATGGTCGCATCACTGCTCGCAGCGGCGTGGGATTACAGGGACACCAGGCACAATTGTTGGCCATCCTTTCGCTTTGCAACGTGCCGGTTGACTACACGCTGTACGCAGATGACGAGAAGTATGAGGTCGCGGACCTCGTCGAGTCCGAGATGCTCGCTTGCAAGAGCGGCGAAGAACTGACTTTCACCTTGATTGGATTGGCTCATTATCTTGACACCAACGCCACCTGGGAAAGCTCCGACGGCCAGACCTGGGACTTCGAGCGACTGATCCGCGAAGAATTGTCGCAACCGGTCGTAGGTGCGGCGTGCGGAGGGACGCATCGTTTGATGGGGTTTGCACACGCGTTGCGAAAGCGGCGCGCCGAAGGGCGCCCGATGACAGGCCAGTGGAAGCGTGCCGAGCTTTATACGCGCGACTTCGTTGCCTACACCTACCGGCTCCAGAATCGTGACGGCTCGATGACGACCGACTGGTTCGAGGGCCGCGAGGACAACGGGGATGTCGACCGTAAGATCCAAACCACCGGTCACATGGTCGAGTGGCTGCTGACACAGACCCCGGATTCTCACCTGCACGATCCGCGATTGGTCAATGCCGTCCGGTTCCTGGTCAACGCAATCTCGCGTGAACCCGACCGAGACTGGAAAATCGGTCCCAAGGGACACGCGTTGCGGTCGTTGGCAATGTATTACGAACGAGCGTACGCCAGCGGCACCGCATGGCAATCTCGCGGGGTCGCGCGGGCCACGACGAACTCTCGTCGATAGCCCCGGATTTGCCCACGACGAGCTGTCATCCCGGTGCCGATTCGACTACAACATGAAGGCAACTGGATGGTATTCTCTCTCTGCGGTAGCTGTTGATGGCGACGCAACGACTGACCAAACACAATGCCGCGATGGTGGCAGCGGCATTCAATCTTCTCAAGACGCGCAACGCAGATGCGCTGCTCGTGCTGCTGGACGGCTCGACGGATTGGAAACGCGTCGCCGAGTTGGCCGACGGTGCCGAAAAGCCAGTGATCGTTGCGGTGGATTCGGCGGACGACCTCGAGGGGGCCTCTGAAGCCGGGCTGAAACCGCTGGCGTTGAACAAGGAGAAGGCACCTTTGCTGGAACGTCTCCAGCACGCGTTGCTGGAAGCAGCTGCCGACGAGCTGATCCGGACCAACGGCGAAGTGGTCGCGGTCTACAGTGGCTTTCAACAGGGTCGTCTCGATTCAATCAGTCATCTGCAACTCGATGAGCGGATGCGGCGTTTGACGATCCGTGATCTGCAAATGCTCGAAAGTCGTGTGCCACTGCAAACCGTCAAGACGGTCGTCGACTTGGCCGCCCAGATTGGCCGCGAAGGACGCGAAGGCAAACCGGTCGGCACGCTGTTTGTGGTCGGTGACAGCCGCAGGGTGCTTGAACACGCCAATGACAGCGGTGTTGATCCGTTCCGCGGCTACAACAAGAAGCATCGAAACCTGCTCGACGCGAAGGTCCAGGAGGACGCCAAGGAGATCGCGCAGCTGGACGGTGCATTCGTGATCAACAGCGATGGTGTGATCGAGCGAAGCCGACAAATGCTCGAAGTCTCGCACGAAGATTTGACCATGACCAAAGGGCTCGGTGCGCGGCACTGGGCCGCCGCCGCAATCACGCGGAAGACCAAAGCAATTTCGGTCGTCGTCAGCCAATCGACCGGCACAGTTCGCCTGTACCAGGATGGACATCTCGTGATGCGCATTGAACCGATGGACAAGGCCGTCAAGTGGCAGGAATTCGCCTTCGAGCCACCTTCGGCAAAGCCCGAAGATTAGACGCCGGGGCTCGATCGGCCCAGCAACCGACGGGTCGCCTCGACAATATCGTCTTGCCGCATCAACGATTCGCCTACCAGGATCGCTTTTACACCACCACGTCCGAGCCGCACCACGTCATCATGGTCGCGGATCCCGCTCTCGCCCACCAGCAATCGGTCTTTGGGAATCAGTGGACGCAGATCGAGCGTATGTTGGAGCGACGTTTCGAATGTCCGTAGATCGCGATTGTTGACGCCGACCATCCGCGTTCCGGTCGTCAGGACTGCATCAAGGTTTTTCGGCTCAAACAACTCGATCAAGGTCTGCAGGCCGAGTTCGGTAGCCTGCTCGTGCAACCGGCACAGTTCGTCACTCGACAAACACTCGGCGATCAACAGGACGCAGTCGGCACCGGCGGCGCGGGCCTGCAACAATTGATAACGATCAACGATGAAATCCTTCCTCAACAAGGGCAAATCGACCGCTTGCCGGACATTGCGCAGGTAATCAAGCGATCCTTGAAAGAAGGGCTCGTCGGTGAGCACGCTGATACAAGCCGCACCGCCGTCGACGTAGGCCCTGGCGATATGGACAGGGTCAAAATCCTCGCGGATCAATCCTGCCGATGGACTGGCCCGCTTGACCTCGGCAATCAGTTGGACGCTGTCACCAGCCGCCAATGCCGCGTGGAAATCACGGCAGGGCGGCAAATCCTTGAGGGAGGCTTCAAGTTCCGAGGCGCTGGTCACGCTACGATCGGCAGCGATCGTTTCGCGGGTTTTGCGGAGGATCTTGTCGAGGATTGTCATCAGTGTCTGAAGTGGCGCCGGCCTGTAAACACCATCGGAAGCTTGTGTTGGTCGCAGGCGTCAATGACTTCCTGGTCGCGCCGTGATCCGCCTGGTTGAATGACCGCCACCACGCCGGCCTCGGCGGCCGCCTCAATCGAATCGGGAAACGGGAAGAACGCGTCGGAGGCGAGCACCGAGCCAGCCGCCCGCTCGCCCGCCTTGTCGATGGCGATTTCAACGCTGTCAACACGACTCATCTGTCCCGCACCCACGCCGATCAACGACGTATCCTTGCCGAGCACGATGGCGTTGCTCTTCACGTGACGAACCATTTCCCACGCGAAGGAGACGTCGTCCCACAAGTCTTCGGGAACTTCGGTTTCGGTCGCTGTTTTCCACTGCAGCGGTGAACTCGTGATGCGATCAGCGTCCTGGACCAGCATGCCCCCGCTGATGAAACGACATTGGATCGGCGGCGGAGGGTCATTCAGGTGCCCAACATGCATCAACCGAACGTTATCGCGCCATCGCGGCTTGGACGTCAGCAAGCCGACAGCTTCGGCCTCGAAATCGGGGGCAACGATCGCTTCAATAAATAATCCCGGCTCACATAGAAGCTCCGCCGTGAGCGTGTCCACCGTGCGATTGAAACCAAGAACCGAACCGAACGCGCTGAGCGGGTCACCATCGAGCGCTTTGCGACAAGCCCGCGACAATTGAGTGTCCGTCGCTGCACCACAAGGATTGTTATGTTTGATCACCGATACCGCCGGACCACCAAAGCCTCGAACAATGTCGAGGGCCGAATCGAGATCGAGCAGATTGTTGTAAGACAATTCCTTGCCGCTTA
>JAHELS010000417.1:2025-3427 GCA_024644085.1 Rhodopirellula sp. | reverse complement strand
GTCATCGGCCAACGCGGCGGCCTGCAAGGATTCGGGCCGCATTGGTTCACGGGGATCGACCGCACCCAGTTTGATCCAGGACTCGAAGTCACCGACCACTTTTTTGTCGAGTTGGCCAGCGGGCGGCATCTCCAGCCCGTCGTAGCGGATCGCCGCGAGTAACAAACTGTTTTCGGGTTCTCCCGGCATCAGCGCCGGCCCCGAATCACCGCCGCGGAGCATCATGTTCGGATCATCAAGCCGCAGACCACCCTGAATCAAATCTGCATCACCGGCATGACATTCGTAGCAATGTTCAATCAGAACCGGTCGAATCTTGCGCTCAAAAAAATCGGTTTCGTCCGCCGCGAACGCGCGATTGGCCAATACGACGCACACGGTAAAACCGAGTGTGCCAAGAATCGATCGATAAGAGTTGGGCGATCCAAACACAGCAAAGAGAATCGGGGTAAGGCGGCGTACAAGGATGCACGTTGGCGGGACTAATAGTGTAACGCAACCACGACCAAAACCCCAGATAGACTGATATTTTCGGGGTTTTGCATCTTCGAGAATCGGTTTCAAAAAAAACCAAGTCGCGAAACTCGCTATAGCCACGCCGATCAGCTATCTTCGGTAGCCCGTTGAATCGCGCATCTCAATTGCTCGCTATCGAGAGGCTTGGCGAGAAAGTCGAAGGCTCCAGCCTCGATTGCCTGCGAGCGTACGTTTTCGTTTGAAAACGCAGATATGAACACGATGGGGCATGTGTTTCCGGTCTGAGTTAAATCGGCTTGAAGGGCCAAGCCCTTCATGCCAGGCAAATGAACGTCGAGAATCAAACAGCATCACCCAGACGAGAAACCAACATCGGAGATATCAGTGAAGACTAGACGACAATTCATCAAGTCCGTTCCCGCTGCGGGAGCCGCTTTTGCAGTTACAGCCCAATTCGTCACCGAAGGGGGCTCTGTCCACGCTCAGGAAGTCGTTCCGGTGAAGGGGCACTTTCACCCTCAAGGGAAGGCACCGTCGAAACACACGTTGGAATTGTTGAAGCAGTCCAAGGCAACGCTCCCCTTTGGAGACAAACGCGATATGGACGAAGCAAAAAAGGGGCATATCGCGGACATGAAGGAGATGCAGATCAAGGCCGACGCCGGCCATGTCGCCTGGGACATGGAACGTTTCAATTTCCTTAACGAAGACCGCGATTTCGACAGCATCCACCCGTCCCTCCTCCGCCAGTCGCGGCTCAACAACAACTACGGCCTCTACAAGGTAGTCGATGGCATCTACCAGGTTCGCGGCTTTGACCTGTCCGACATCACCTTCGTTCGCGGCAGGACTGGCTGGATCGTGATCGATCCGCTGATCACCGCCGAGGTCGTGCGCGCCGCCTGGAAATTGTTCCAGGAGCATG
>JAHELS010000417.1:0-2015 GCA_024644085.1 Rhodopirellula sp. | reverse complement strand
GGAAGGTCTTCCCGTCTCCGCCGTGATCTATTCGCACTCCCACACGGACCACTGGGGCGGCGTGCGCGGCATCCTCAACGAGGAAGATCTGAACTCCGGCAAGATCGAGATCATCGCCCCGCGCGACTTCATGGAACACACCATCTCGGAGAACGTCTACGCCGGCAACGCCATGAACCGGCGGCTGTTCTACCAATACGGCATCAATCTCCCGGTCAGCCCCTACGGGTATACCGGACAGGGACTCGGCCAGAACACTTCCGCCGGCGTCGTGGGGCTGATCGCACCAACCCGGATCGTGGAAGACGACGTCGAGGAGATGACCGTCGACGGGGTGCTCATGATTCACCAGAACACACCTGGGACAGAGGCGCCTTCCGAGATGAACACCTACTTCCCGGAACACAGGGCACTTTGGATGGCGGAAAACGTCGTCTCTTCGCTGCACAACATCTACACCCTGCGCGGCGCCCCCGTTCGCGATCCCCTCCGCTGGTCGAAGTACATTGCCGAAGCTCTATTCAAGTTCGGGGTCAATGCCGACGTCATGTTCGCCTCGCACCACTGGCCGCGCTGGGGCAACGAGCGCATCCAGGAAGTGCTGCGGGCCCAGCGTGACCTCTACGCCAACATGAACAACCAGTGCCTGCACTATGCGAACCAGGGCGTCACGATCAACCAGATCCACAACGTCTACGAGCTGCCAAAGGGCTTGCAGCAGCAGTGGCACACCCGCGGGTATCACGGCTCACCGGAGCACAACTCGCGCGGCGTGGTGCAGCGCTTCCTCGGCTTCTGGGACTGCAACCCGGCCACCCTCATTCCGCTCTCGCCGGAGGATTCCGCCCCCCTCTACGTCGAGATGATGGGTGGCGCGGACAAGATCATGTCGAAGGGCCGCAAGTTGCACGACGAGGGCAAGTACAAGCACGCCTCGGAGCTCCTCAACAAACTGGTACAGGCCGAACCCGACAACCAGGCTGCCAAGGACCTCCTCGCCGATGTCTTCGAGCAGCTCGGCTACCAGCAGGAAAACCCCGGACTACGCAACAGCTTCCTCGCCGGTGCGCTCGAACTCCGGTCCGGCATCCCGCAGGATCCGATTCCGGATTCGTCCGGACCGGATGTCGTCCGGGCCATGTCGACCGAGTTGTTCCTCAACTTCCTTGGAATCAGGATGGACAGCCGCAAGGCGGAGGGGATGCGTTTCACCATCAATCTCATCACCCCGGACAACGGGGAGAAGTTCCTGATCGAACTGGAGAACGCTACCCTCACCAACATCGAGGGCTTCCTCGCCGAGAAGCCAGACCTGACGCTCACCATCAACCGCTCCGACCTCGAGCAGACCATGATGGGTGCCAAGGAACTGGAAGCACAGATCAAGGACGGAACCTGCAAAGCCGAGGGCGACGTCAGCGTATTGAAGAAGTTGGCCGCGACCATGGTCGATTTCGACCCGCGCTTTGAAATCATTCCCGGTACGCATCCGGACAGTACGAAGTTCGCCAAGCACAATGCCTACGAGGCTGTCCCAGGTGCACCGATTGCAGAGTAGTCATTATTGGACGTAGTATTTCGCTCCGTGAATTGACGCGCGAGCGTCACGCTTGGCTTCGTGCGCTGCTACGTTGTTAGACGCACAACGACGGCGGGAACATCATGTAGCGGAGATTTCTCATCGCAACTTCCCAGCGGACGTCGATTGCGGAGTGTTACCTTTGAGTGTGCGATCCAAACTAGGTCGATATTGTGCGTCCTTCTCGTTTGTTGGACTCGTCGCGGCCGCACTCTTATTCGCGAGTTCGCTTACACCGTCGCTGCTGCCTCGAATTTACGTTCTCCAGGGCCTACTTTCCGGGATCGCACTGGCGGTTGGGTACGGCATTGGTGTTTGTGTCGTTTGGCTGTGGCAGTACCTCGAGCTGCCCGAGCCGCGCGGTCGTGTCGCTAGCGCACTGAAGTGGTTATCGACTCTCGGTGCCGTCGTCCTCGCCGTCATCTTTTTGTGGCGG
>JAHELS010000416.1 GCA_024644085.1 Rhodopirellula sp. | reverse complement strand
CCGTGAAGTTGATTGTACCGGTACTTTTTTCCTGAACGAATATTTCGAGTACAAGCTTGTCGGGTGCACTACCGGGCTTTTCGCGGAACTCGATCTTTTCGAAGAAATCAAGGCCCGTCAGTCGTCGCCGGCTTCGCTCGATGAGGATACGGTTATAGGCATCACCCTCGACCAGACGCAATTCCCGGCGGATCACCTTGTCGAGGGTGCGGGAATTCCCCACGATGTCGATCCGTTCGATGTAGACGCGTGGCCCTTCAGTGAACTCGAAATTGATATCGAGACGCCGGTTGGCTTCGTCGCGGGTGATATTCGGTTCGACACGGGCAAATGCAAAACCGGACTTGCCAGCTTCGATAGTCATCTTCTCGATCGACTTATCGACTTTGCTGGCGTCATAAATCTCACCCTGGCGGATATTGAGTGCTCCGCCCAGTTGTGCCGGATCCAGCGTGGTCTCGCCGGTGTTAACGGTTACCGCATTGACCGTATACTGCGGCCCCTCATCGACCGTGAAAGTGATGAAGAAGCTTTCACCATCTCGCGCCAGTTCGGCATTGGACGACACCACCTGGAAATCGGCGAAGCCGTGCTTGAGATAGTGTCGGCGCAGCAATTCAGCGTCGAAGGCCAGCCGATCAGGGTCGTAAGTGTCGTTGCGGGTGAGGAAATTCCACCAAGTGGTTTCAACCGTGGTTATCTCCGAACGCAACTGGTTGTCGCTGAATGCCTTGTTACCGGCAAAGGTAATGCTGCGGATCTTGGTCGCGCCGCCCTCCTGGATCTCGTAAACCAGGTTGAGGCGGTTCTGCGGAAGGCGAATGATCTTCGGTTCCACGCGCGCGGCAAAATATCCTGAACGCCGGTAGAGGCTGACCAGGCGTTCAACATCGGCCTGAGCCTTGGCGCGGGTGAATATCTGTCGCTCGTTGAGCTGCACTTCAGCCTTCAACGTCTTGTCATCGATCTCGGAGTTGCCCTCAAAACGGACGACATTGACGATCGGATTCTCTTCGATCCTCACTACCAGCGCCGAGCCGCGACGGAAGATCTGGACGTCGGAAAACAGCCCGGTCTGAAACAGCGACTTGATCGACTCATCAATGAGGTCCGGACTGAAAGGATCACCGGGGCCGAGTTGCATATAAGACTGGACAGTCTCAGCCTCCACACGCTGGTTGCCTTCAACGACAATCCGGGAAACCGACTGGGCAAATGCGGGCTTTACCGCCAGGTCCGACAGACCAAGCGGAGCGGCTAAGGACAATGCCAGGGCAAGCCGTCCAACAGATACAAAACCATTACGCATTTGATACCCGATCCACCCGCACTATACGTCGACCCGTCAAGTTTAGATCCCCCGACCTTTTAGCCGGTTTCGGCAGCTTTGAGAACCATGCTAACAGCAAAATTTTTGCCGCTAGGTCCACTACTTACGACGAGAACAATCTCGCGAGATCATTCCAGGTCGCAACGATCATCAATGTCAAAACAACGGCGATTCCCACCTTGAAACCTATATCCTGGGCATCATGGCCCAACGGCTTTCCCCGTACCGCCTCGATAGCGTAATACATGAGATGACCGCCATCCAGCATCGGGATGGGAAATAGGTTAATCAATCCAATACTCACCGACAAAAGTGCGGCAAGCTGAAACAGCGCGTTAACCCCTTCTTTTGCCACATAACCCGTCGTGCGCGCGATTCCCACCGGCCCCTGAAGCTGTTCGACCGTTTCGCGACCGATAAGGATGCCGCGGACATAATTGAGCGTCGTCACCGCGATAACCCAGGTCTTCTCGGCACCCAGGATGACGGATTCGCCCATCCCGACGTCGCGAAACTCGATGGCGCCGCTCTTGATGCCGAGTTGCCGCTGCTTCACCTTGTCACCGGTCACAGATTCGGTATCCTCCTTGAGCGGAGTGACCACCACTTTGACAGTCTCGCCGTTGCGATCGATCGTGATGTTGAGCGGATCGCCGAGATTGTTCCACACCGAATACTGAATGTCTGAAAAACTGTTGACCCTGTTTCCGTCGATCTCGATGATCCGGTCTCCGGCCTTGATGCCGGCCACATCGGCGGCACCGCCCTGAACGACTTCGTTGGCGACGGGAGCGCCGACCGGCTGTCCGTAGCTGGCAAAGACCACCGAATAAATCGCAATTGCCAGCAGAAAGTTGGCAATCGGACCGGCAGCCACCACGGCTGCCCGCTTGGGCAGCGACTTGTTGTGAAACGCCGTCGGCGAATCATTTGCCTCCGACTGCGCACCGTCCGATGGATGGCTGGTCGCGTTGGCGTCGTCTTCGAACTTCACGTAGCCGCCAATCGGGATCCAGCAGAACTTCCACCTCGTTCCGTGCCTGTCCGTCACGCCAACGATCTCGCGCCCGAACCCGACCGCGAACGTATCAACAGCCACCCCGCACCAGCGTGCGACCTGGAAGTGGCCGTACTCGTGCACGAATACGATGACGGTTAGCACCAGGAGGAACGGGATAATGCTGTAGACGAATGTCGACAGGTAGCCGGCCAAGTGTGCGATTAAATCCATTTCTTCAGTCGGTCCCTTAGCAAAAGCACGCACCGAGCGGTGCGCCCTGCCTCAATTCCTCAACCCGCCCATGCGGGCCGGTCTAGTTCAGACGTGAAACAATCTCGGCCGCCGTTCTACGGCCATACTCGTCAGCCTCCCAAACATCGTCAAGAGATTGCAGCGGTGCGATCATCGAATCCCTTTCAGCCCGAGAGAGAGCTTCTTCTACCAGCGCCGCGATGCGGAGGAAACCAATACTTTGCGACAGGAATTCGGCAACGGCGATCTCATTTGCCGCATTTAATACGGTTGTGGCGCTGCCGCCACGCTCCATCGCCGACATGCACAAGCGGACTGCGGGGAACAGTTCATGGCGCACGGGCTCAAACGTCAGTTGAGCAACTTCCGCAAGGTCAAGCCGGTCGACCGGAGATGCTATTCTGTCGGGATAGGCCAACGCAAATGCGATGGGGGTACGCATATCCGGCACTCCAAGCTGCGCAAGTACTGACCCGTCTACATATGAGACAAAACTATGAACGATAGATTGAGGGTGCACGACAACGTCAATCTGATCGCCGCTAATTGGAAAAAGCTGAAACGCCTCAATCAGTTCCAGACCTTTGTTCATCAGCGTTGCTGAATCGATTGTGATCTTGCTGCCCATCGACCAGTTGGGGTGGTTGAGCGCTTCGGCAACGGTGACCGTTTTGAGCCGTTCGGCACCGAAAGTGCGAAACGGACCGCCCGAGGCGGTCAGGGTGACGCGGTCGACGTGTTCGGCATTGTGACTCTCGAAGCACTGGAAAATAGCGCTGTGTTCGGAATCGACCGGAATGACGGGCAGGTTCATGTCTCTCGCCCGGCGCATGAACACGTCGCCCGC
>JAHELS010000170.1 GCA_024644085.1 Rhodopirellula sp. | reverse complement strand
GCCGAGAATCCCGATGAGGTCAAAGAAGTCATTGCCCTCAGCGGTCGCGGCAATATCGACTACCTGGACGATCACGGTCTACTCGGTGACGACGTCATTCTCGCGCACGGCAACAACTCGGCTCTTTGCTGGTCCACCAACGCAATCGCTTCAGCGATCGTCGGATCCTCGGTGGAATTCCCGCCGGAGGACGGATCCGCCGAAACGGGATTCTCGACGATTTGTTTGGACGACCTGGACAAACCCGCCGCGAGATAGCCAAAAGCAAGGATGACCAGCCAGGCAAACCAACTCCAACGAATCGTCGCGAAAACGGCTGCGCTGAACTTGCTCATGATCGGACGGGAAAAGGGGGACAAACTGGTGGCTTTCATACATATTCGCCGTGGATCCCCTTATCTTGTCCGCCGGACGAAAAAAATTCCAGATCTCAAATGCCGCCAATGGCGACTTATCAGCCCACAGACGGGTTTTTGTCGATCGTGATGTCAACCCGTGAGCGGGTCTTCGCGGATTGCCGCAAGGCATCGAGGATTCGTTGCGTGTCGACCGCCAGTGATTGCCAAGGGCAAAGCGGGTCGCCACCGACGAATCTCGCAACCATGGACCGTTCCTGATTCCCCTCGAAGCTGGACGATTCGACCTTGCCGGAAGCCTCGTGGATCCAGCAACGTGCGGCCCGGTCAGGCCAGGGACGCGTGAAATCATCGCAGACCAGCGAGGCCGCACTGCCGGCGACCTCAAACCATTTGCGAGTTGCTGTGTCATAACCGCAGGAAATCGTGGCCGTGAGATCATCGTCAAACCACATCACCGCAGTGACCCGCTGAGCAACGCCATCACATTCGACCTCGTCGGCGAACACCGCGATCGGCATCCGTCCCGCGGCGAAGCGAACCAAAGAGCAGGTGTACCATCCAAGATCCAACAAGCACCCGCCGCCAAGCGAAGCATCGAGACGATGGTCACCCGATTGGAACGGTTGATAAAACGAAACTGCCGCGCTGATGTGTCCGAGCTTTCCGAAACGGCCTTGTTCCAACCACTGAGCAAAGGCGGCCGTCCGATCGTGATGCAACCACGCCGTCGCATCGAGCCAGCGAACATCGTTCCCGTGGCACGCGGCAATGATCCGTTCGACCTCGCGGGCCGACGTCGCAAGTGGTTTCTCGCACAATACATGCTTACCGGCCGCCGCTGCCGCGACCGACCACTCAGAGTGCATCGAGGGAGGCAGGGAAATATAAACCGCATCGACGTCGTTGCGACTCATCAAATTTGAATAGCCTTCCACCGCGGCCGCGATGCCATACTGGTCGGCATACCACCTTGCTCGCTCGGAAGTGCGACTGGCGATCGCCGTCACCTCGACGCCAGTGGTCGACTGCAAATCGGCGACCAGACGCCGCGTGATTCGGCCCGTGCCAATCACGCCGAATCGAATGTTTTGGCCGGGACCTGTCATTGTCTCACTTTCACCTTGACGCGACATCAACCACTCACGCGGCGCTAAAAAACTTCATCACGGTGTCGTAGGTCACGTACCCCGCCACAACAACGATCGAAACTGAACTGAGCCATAGTGCCGCGTCGTAACGCCACGAGGGCAACAGAGTTCGATCGAGCCGCCGATATCGAAAATAAAGCGCGGCAAAGACAACGATCAGCAAGATCACGACCGTCGCCACTCCTCCCAGGAAGACCATGAACGCCGGCTTTTCCATGTACAGAAACAACGTCCCCCAAATGAAAGGAATCAGCCAGGCGAAGATCGCGATCGCCCTGCGACGAATCCGTTCATCCTCAAATCGATACAGTCCAATTTTCGCAAACGCATCGGAGAACATCCGCGTCCATGCGGCCAGCGCCGCGAACAAAGTGGAGTAGAGCACAACGATCGCGCCGATCACGAAAACCGACCGTGCCCAGGGTCCCAACGATGCCGTGTACATGTTCCCCAGCGTGCTGATCAGTTCGCCACTTTCGGGAACGAGACCTTTGCGATTCAAGACGGCCGCACCGAGTAAATAGAACATCACTGTCATTGCCGTGTAAGCAATCATCGCCAATGTCGCGTCAAGGTACATCACGCGAATCCACCCTTTGGCCCGACGTTGCCAATCCGGAGAATCCGATTTCGGCCCGGTGTAGGCGGCGTAACCTTTTTCCATCAACCAGTAGTTGTACGCCATGATCTCATCACCACCGACGCCGGTGATTCCAAAGGCGCCGATCGCCGCGAAGATGATCACCGTTTCGGTCGGTATGTTCGGAACCAATCCGGAAACAAAATCGCTGCCGCTGATCGCAAGCTCCGTTGTCTGAAGCACGCAAATCGACACGAGAGTGAACAGCGTGAAGGCCCCGATCATGACCAGCGACGCCTTCTCGATCAGCAGGTAGTAGCCGCGAAACACCAACAGCGATACGGAAGCAGCCACCGCGTAGGTCGCAATCGCGCGCGCGGGCATGTGGGCGAGCCCCGGCGCAAACACTTCCATCGCCAACACCACGCCGCCGACGATACCCCCAACCTGCATCATCTTGGCGATCATCAAGATCAACCATGTCCAGATTGACCAGTTGGCGTTCCCAATCCGGGGTCCCGGAAGGGAATTGAGCGAGGCCATGGTCGATTCGCCGCTGCTGATTGCGTGCTTGCCGAATTCGAGCTGGACGGCGACCTTCACCAAACAACTGAAGATGATGAACCACATCAACACGAAACCGGCCTGGGCACCGACAATGGTTGTCGCAATCAATTCACCCGATCCAACAATCGAAGCCGAGAGGATGAATCCAGGCCCCAGGTAGGGAAGACTCCCTCGCAGAGTTGTTGGGGGCTCCCGGATAGAGGACTCGAGTAATTGGTACGGATCTGTGTCTGACATCGACTTTCTATTTCAATCCGGAATGGATCGTGCCCGGCGGCACCGCTCCGAGCGGCCCAATTAGGCGGCATCGGGATCCATTTCGCTCTGAGAATCACAACGCCTTGGAGCGACTTTTGTAGCAAGTCACCGATCAGTGCGTACGCGGTGAGCGATTGTCGCAACATTTTTTCCGGCCCAGTCCAAGCGGTCCGACCGCGCCGCGTTGCACATTGGGGGGATCGGTGCCGATAATGGTCAGCCTACTGGAACCCAACGCTGGAACAGATATCCGCCGCATGGCCGCACCCGTTGCTCTTGATACGACGATCGCGGTGGTCACACCCGAAAACATTGCCTTTGACTATCAATTGGCGGGGCCGTTTCGTCGTTTGCCGGCCTATCTGATCGATCTGGCGGTGCGTTGGATCGCAATCATTGTGCTTGTTGTCGGCGTCTACCTGGTCGGAGGATTGATCGACTTTGCCCTCCTCGATCCCTTCGCGATGGCCAGCGGGTTTATCATTTACTTTGTGATCAGCTGGTTTTACGGCACGATCATGGAGACTTACTTCAACGGACGTACCATCGGCAAATGGGCTTGCGGGATCCGGGCGATCGATGTCGACGGCAGCCCCATCAGCGGCAAGCGCGCACTGGTTCGCAATCTATTACGAATCGCTGACCTGGCACCACTGGCCGCCATCAGTTCGCTTAACGAAGAAATCCCGCCGATTTTTATGATTCCAACTGGCATGATCGGCTTGATGGCGATGGTTTCGACTCGGCGCATGCAACGCCTGGGTGACCTCGCCGCCGGGACCATGGTGATTGTCGACGAGCGAAGTTGGCGTTTGCCGGTTGCCAAGGTCGAAGATCCGCGAGTCCCCGCGCTGGCTTCTTTTTTCCCCGGCGACTATCGGGTATCGCGAAGCATGGCTCGGACGCTTGCGATTTACGCCGAACGACGACACTACCTGACACCGGCCCGTCGACGCGAAGTTGCACGCCACCTGACGATCCCGTTGATTGATCGTTTCGAGTTCCGATCGGACATTGATCCTGATTTGCTGATGTACGCGCTCTATTACAAGACCTTTCTGGCCGACGCATCGGACGAGCTTCCCGATCTCGGCCCGTTGGCCGGGTACAGTCCGCTACGGCGCGACGAGAACAAACCACAAGGATTGGCGGGCGGCTCGCGGGCGCAGAGGCCGACCAGCGAACCTCCAATCCTTGCATCCGCCGCAACGGGCGTGGCAACTCCCCAACAGCCGCTCGCGCGCGACACCATCGACCGTGGCATAAAAGTGGATCTCGGTTCGTCATCGGTGAGGGCTGAAGGCGACGCCGCGAAGCCGCCGGAGGATGCGACATGAACGTTGCCAAATTGCTCGACAAACGCCGCGTTCAGTGGACGGAGCTGGAATACTTGTGCGACGCCATGGAATCGCGTGGGCGGACCGACAAGGCGGGCGGTGCACATCACCGCGGCGCCGAAGGCATTTCACGTTTTTCAACGTTGTACCGCGCTGCCTGCGCGGATTTGGCACTCGCTGACGCCTATCAACTCCCGCCCGGGACGGTGACCTATCTGCACCGGTTGGTCGCGCGAGCCCATAACCAACTCTATCGCGCCAACAAATTCGAGCCCAATCGCTGGACCGATGTGGTGTTCCGCGAGGCGCCGCAGCAAATCTTCGCCGACCCGTGCGTGCGGGCTGCCGCGATCATCTTTTTCGGGTTGTTTGCGCTGGCCATGTACCTGGGTCGCAACGAGGACCTGTTTCCCAACTTTGCCGAACGGATGGTCGGATCTGCCCAACTCGAGCAAATGGAAGAGATGTATGAACGGCCGCTCGCCGGTTCACTCGATCATTATGTGCGTATGTCCGGCTTTTACATCATGCACAACACCGGCATCGGGCTTCAGTGTTTCGCCTATGGAATCCTGATCATTCCCTGTCTGTTCAATCTTGCCTACAACGCGGTCACACTTGGCACTGTTTTTGGATACATGGCGCGGCCCGACGTGACCGGCGGAGACAACTTTTATCATTTCGTGACCGCTCATGGACCCTTTGAGTTGACGGCAATCACGCTTGCCGCCGCGGCGGGTTTGCGACTGGGCGTTGGTTTGTTCAGCACCGGTGGACTCAACCGTGTCGATTCGCTCCGCGAAAGCGCGATGAGGGCGGTCCCCATGATGGCTGCTTCCGCTGTGCTGTTTTCACTTGCCGCGTTCACCGAAGGCTTTCTCTCACCCAGCCCCGCGCCCTACATCGTCAAGGCCATGTGGGCGATTGGTTCGTCGGGGCTGATCAGCTTCTACTTTGTGATTCTCGGATTTCCACGCGATTCGCTGGGAGTCCACCGGCGCGACGAGGCGATGGACCCGGACACCGGGAGCGCGACCCATGCAGCTTGATCACACGCATGTCGTGATCCGCGTCCGCACATTGTCGGAAATCGGCGACTTGGCGATGGTGATGATCCGTCGTTACCCTGCTTCGTTGTTGATCGGCTTCGCGGCCGGGGCGTCGGTATGGGCTATCGCCAACGTGCTTCTACTCGGTTGGATTCCAATACACGAGGCAGGCTACGGACTTGATGACGAGGAAGCGGTTGGAGAAATCTTTCGATACCTGGCGTGGATGACGTTGCTGGTCATCGCCCAGGCACCCTCTGCGGGCGTTCTGACCACGCTTTATCTGGGACAGGCCGTGTTCGAGCATCGTCCGACATGGGCCAGCGTATTCCGAGAAGCCAAGCGTCAATTCGGTCGATGGTTCTGGATCCTTGGGTGCCGACGACTCGCCGTTCCGGCAATGATCGTACCGGCGGTTCGATGGGGCGAACCGGCCTCGGCCTTTTGGGACGTCATTGTTCCCATCGCCTTGCTGTTGACAATTACCGTGATGCGAAGCGGACGCCCATTTCTGCCGGAGATCCTGCTGCTTGAACAATGCCCCATTCGCGGTGACTCGGAATCAGTGATTACGATGTCGCGGCGGTCCAAATCCTTGCATGCTCCGATGTCGAGCGACCTGGGGGGGCGTTTCATGGCGATTGCATTCGTTTTGCTGGGCTTGCTGCTGAGCGTGCTGTACACGTTGATGTGGTTTCGAGGGATCGCCTTTGGACAGTGGAACTTTCTTGACCTGCCGGTTCTCCTTGTGCTGTTTCCGCTCGCGCTTTGGATCGTTGCCGGGGTGAGCGTGATGGTTCGGTTGTTGAGCTACCTCGACACTCGGATTCGGCTTGAGGGGTGGGAAGTGGAGTTGGCGATTCGAGCGGAAGCGATGCGGCAATTTGGCGAGGAAGCGGGACTTGTCAATACGGGCGACCGGGCAGCGAAAAGGCACGCGGATCGTATCGGCCCAGGCGTGCCGTTGGACCGAGTTGATTCCCGCGTGCCGGTGGAGGCAACTCGATCGCCGGCGGAGGCAACTCGATAATGCACCTTCGACAACTCGCGCTAGCCGGAACATTGACCGGCGCATTACTGACCGCGGGACCACTCGCATCCCAAACGCCCCAATCGCGTTCGTACGTCGAGGACGCCGTGAGCGATTCGGTCTGGTACGACGCGGACGAGCGGAGCGTCGTGCCGGTCGAAGTCGAACCTGTAGTCGATGATTCAGAACACCGTGACAGCCGTTGGTTGCCCAAAGCGAAACGTGTCAGGCAATCGGCCACGCCGGCTGCCGGAGGTGGGGGCGGCGGAGCAGGCGGTGGTGGGACTGGGATTTTCGGCTCCGGCTTGTCCATCGGGAATCTCTTTGGATGGCTCCTGTTGATCGTCCTGATCGGGACAGCCGTCGGGATGCTGATCTACTTCCTGGGCAAAACCGAAGTCGATCCGAAAGCCCTCTCGCGGTCAAAACGAAACAAGCTGGACGGTTCCCCGGACGAGCAAACCATTGAACGAATGAAACACCTGCCGGCCGAACTGCGGCGCACCGACGTTAATCTCCGCACCGAGGCGGAACGATTGATGAAAGAAGGTCAGTATGACCAGGCCATCATTCTGTTGTTCGGCCACCAGTTGTTGCTGCTTGATCATGTGGGGATGCTGCGGCTGAATCGCGGGAAGACGAATCGAAGATATGTTCGCGAGTCACGCTCGGCCAACCGTGATGCAGCGACATGCTTGGCGGGAACGGTGGCGGCGTTTGAACGCTCGTACTTCGGGCGACATGAGATTACGCAGCGAGAATTTGCAGATTTGTGGCAAGCGAACGGGGAACTTGAACGCACCGTCGAGACTCAGCGCGAGGTGGCAGCATGAAACCGCGACTGAATACCTTCCTGGCCTTCGTCGTCATATGCGTTTGCTGCACGGGATGCGCTGAGATTTCGACCGAGTACGGGAAGACAAAGGGTATGTCCGGCCGCACCAGCCTGAACGGTTTTGGTGCGTTTCGATCCGCCTATGAAAACGCGGGTTTTCGAGATCGTGACGTGACCCGGTTGAGCGATCGTGTCATGCGAACGGACGTCATCGTATGGACGCCGCAGATTCTCGGGCCGATTGATGCGCCGGTCACTCGATGGTTCGACCGCTGGCTCCGCCGCGGAGGTCGAACGCTCGTGTACATCGTTCCCGACAGCGGCAGCGAAGCCGATTACTGGATCGACGCCGCGAAATTGGCACCTCCAGCACAGCGGCTCGAATACCGAAAGCGGGCCGCAGGCGCGATCAACGAGCGGATGCTATGGCGGCTCAATCGTGGCGACGTGCGAAGCAACGGATGGTTTCGTATCGAAACACTCAAGCATCGCAGGAAGTTGGGGACCATCTCCGGCCCATGGTCCGAAGATTTCGGCGATCTGAGCAAGCAAGACCACGGCACCGAGTCAGAGTTCGTGATTGTTGCCTACGAAAAGACGAAAAATGTCACGCCGAATCCGAATCCAGGGTTCGTGACGACCGGACCTACGGGACCCGGCCCCGCGACGTTTGTTTTGACAAGTGATACGACCCCGACCAGCACACCGACCGATTTTCGCGACCTTGTCCGCACGCACTCAGGCGACACGGTGATCGCGCAAATCGAATCAAAGAACTGGAAAGATTCACGAATCATCGTCGTCGCTGGCGGTTCGTTGCTGACCAATTACGCGCTGACGCGGCCGTTGAACCAGCAGTTGGCTGAAAGGATCATCCAAGAGTCGATTCCCGCGGGAGTCGACCAACCGAGCGCAGGATTCTTGACCAGCAGTTGGAGCCAGATCCCCGTGAGCGAACGAAAACCAGGCGTCCCAAAGGCGTCCGGAATGGAATTGTTGACGGTTTGGCCGATCAGCCTGGTAACGATGCACGGCGTGATGCTGGGGCTGGTGATCTGCTTGATGTTGCTACCGATCTTTGGTCGACCAAGGAAGATCCAACGCGAAAAATCGAGCGATTTCGGCCACCACCTTGACGCCGTGGCAGCGCTGATGAACAAATCAGGCGGCGAACCCTACGCTCGCGCCCGGATCAGCGAATACATGAAGCGGATGCATGGCGAGACCTCCGGCCCGTGGATTTTGCCGGACGTCGCCGGTCACGGACTCAAAACGAGCTTGCCGTCACGGACTTCGCCTCGTAAGGAATCAAACGTGACGACGACGGACAACGCGTCGCCAGAGGATCAACCGCAAACGCAACGCGAGCAAGAATCGCAGCATGAGCCGAAAGAAGAGTCCGATTCTCAATCCGACGTCGCGTCGAAAACGAATACACTTCCGGCGACAATCAAGCCTGAGACCGACAGCCCCAAGCATTTCCCCACTGACGAGGCAGAGCGTTGAGTAGTGTCCCCCCCAATACCGAATCGCCGCAGGCCTCGCCGGCGCAGGCGCCCGTGCGAACATCCGAAAAATTCGAGCCCGTGCGCGATTTGTACGAGCGGATCTCAGCGGAGATCGCCAAGATCTACGTGGGCCAGGATGAATTGGTGCTTGGCTCGCTCACCGCCTTGTTCGCTGGCGGACACGTTTTGATCGAATCGGTTCCCGGACTGGGCAAAACTTTGTTCGTGCGCGCACTCGGGCGAGTACTGGGGTGCGAGTGTGGCCGCATTCAGTTCACGGCCGACTTGATGCCGTCTGATATCACCGGTGCTCCCGTCTACGACATGCAGCGAAGTGAATTCCGCTTTCGACCGGGGCCGGTGTTTACCCAATTCCTGCTCGCAGACGAAATCAATCGCTCGCCGGCAAAAACACACGCAGCGCTGTTGGAAATCATGCAGGAGTATCGCGTGACCGTTGACGGGACAAGCCATCGCGTCCCCAAACCTTTCCTCGTCCTGGCAACTCAGAATCCCCTCGAGAGCGAAGGGACCTACAATTTGCCCGAAGCTCAACTCGATCGATTCATGTTCAAACTGCGCGTCGACTACCCGACCGCCGACCAGGAAGCCGAGATTCTGAAGCTGCACAGCCAGCAGGTCGATTTGAACCAGCGATTGAGTGACGAGATTGAAACCGTTACGAATCCCGAGCACATCCTCGAAGTGACGCAACTCTGCGCATCGGTGCTGATTGAAGAAAGCCTGGTCGACTACATCAACAAGATTGTCCGCGCCACGAGAAGTTGGCCGGCGTTTCACATCGGTGGATCGCCTCGCGCCGGACTGGCTTTGATGCAATCGGCAAGGACTCTGGCCGCATTCAGCGGTCGCGACTATGCGATCCCCGACGATGTTGTCGACATTGCGGTCCCCGCCATGCGTCACCGCGTCCAATTGACCGCCGAGGCCGAAATCGAAGGCCGCACGACCGATGAAGAACTCACATCGCTGATCCGCGGGATCGAAGTCCCGCGAGACTAACCGCGGCCAGGCGAAGGGGCACTGCCCGCCCGTCGCCTCACCCTCTCGGTGCGAAGCCGCGTTGATTCCGCCCAGTTCGTCAAACTACTGATCGACGGTCGACTGCGACTCAACCGCCCACCGGCGTGCCACAGCAGAGCGTTTTTCAGAGGGACCGTGAAGGAACATCAGCCCCTCGCTGCCGCCAACGATGTCAAAAGCAACTTCGACGTCACTTTCCTCGATCAATCCCTGGACCTGGTAGAGCCGAATTTCGGCGAGCGTTCGCAGCGAATGCGATCGCGGGCCGCCGATCAGCGACGCGATTCGCCGCTGAGCAACTTCGGGCGTGAGCTGTGGCAACTCGATCGAGTTGACCTCGCGGTCGACGATTCCCCACAGGTTCCCCATCTGCTGTTGGATATAGGCCCGTTCGCCCATTCGACCCGCAGTGGCGAGTTGGGCCGCTTCCCAGTTATCCATCGCCTTGGAGACACCAAAGGATTTTCCGGTCGCGACGTTGAGCAATCGGCATCTGCAAATGTTTTGCATTTGGTCGTTACGGCCCATTTTCAACACAACGTCGAAGTGAAGAATCAGGTCGATGTTTTTTTCGCGGGCGATGGGAATGACCACATCGGTCGGATTGATTCCAAGAAAGACGATCCCCGGTTTCCACATCGGAAGCGGCTCTCCGGCCTGGGTCAAGGCCGCGTCGAGCTCTTCGGTCACAGGATTGGTTGGCGGGGTGACCGCGGCTCGTGTATTGCGTCCCGGGCCGCGCTCGGGCTCAACCGTCAACGGCGGTGTCACCTGGGAAAAAAGTACACCGAATTGCCCTCGGGCGAATCGCTCCTGGAATTCCGCAGCGGTCACCTCGCCGACAAGCCCGATTTTCTTGCTGATTGCAGAGCCAGCCTCATCACTGAGCATCTTGCGAACCGTAAATGTCGGTGCGGTTGGCGTGGATGAACGAGGCCGACCGAAACTGCCTCCCTCCATCTCCATCATGTCTTCACCTTCGTACATTTCCTCCATGCCCTGCGATTCGAAGGCACCCATTTCTTCCTCCATGCCCTCGCTCATGCCCTCGCTCATACCCATCCCGAACTGCTGACCCCTCCCACCGGGCCGCATTCCCGGGGCGTTCGAAGCGAGGTTGTTTCCGGTGGTCGTTTCGCGAATTGGCATGGCATCAACCAAGCCGTCATCGCCGCGAATCGCCATCGACACACCCCAGCGGATATTCCACACGGGCCTTCGCAACAACGCGCTGTACTTCACACTTCGGATCGCTCCCTCGGCATGCTCGTACTCAGCGACCATGTGACCAAACATCAATTCGAGTGCCAGCGCCTGATTCCCCGCTTGGAACGCCTGCTCGGCCTCGCGCTCGAGTACCGGGCCGGTATCGACAATCACGTTCTCTGAATTGACGAACAACGGCATGAGGTCCATGCCGCCCATCAACGCGGTCAGGCTCGACGCGTAGGTTTGCATCGCATCGGACTGAGGCGTCCCGCTGGCGCGACTTCTTGATCCTCCACCACCGTAGCCATCTCCCATCTCGTAATCACCGCCCATCATTTCCATTTCGTAATTGTCTTCCATGCCCTCCATGTCTTCCATGTCGTCTTCGCTGTACTGCCCTGAGCCCGGATTGGAACCAGGACTGGAACCAGGACTGGAACCGGGACTGGCAGAACCAGGGCTGGTGGAACCCGGGCTGGAACCGGGACTGGTGGAACCCGGGCTGGAACCCGGACTAGTAGCCTGTCTGTAGGTAGGGCCTATTCCGGAACCTTGGCTATAGAGCTGAGCCTCGCTGCAAACAAGCACGATCATGACTGCCGCGGCAAACCGACCGAGCCTTCGCAGAAAGGAATGGATGCGGAAAACGGCGACATCTGGCAACGTGTCAAGCGAACAGATCATGACTGGCACTGGCTCTCGGAAGGAAGTGTCTGGATCCAATTCAATCGGGCTCGCGGCGCTGGATCGCCCCGAATCCGGGGGGAATTGCAGCGATTCGAGGAAGCGAGAAACGATTTTGGCCCGCAAATTCCTGAACAATTCGCCGGCTCCGCGTATGATAGACCCTAAGGATCGGAGTGTGGGCGACTTTTTCGGCCAAATTGGCTTCTCGTGCCTCGCCATATTTTTCGCAACTCCACCCAATGGAGGGGAACTTTTTGCGAACTGAGGCATCCAAGCCCCGAACGTTCAAACCCGAACCACCTCTCACCAGCACCAAGATGGGCAAACGCGTCAATCGACCGAACTACCGCAGGGTGAAAGTGCGCCGTCGATTAATGGTCGAACGGCTCTCGGAGCGTCGCGTATTGGCCGCCATCACGGGCACGGTCTTCGAGGACGCGAACTTCTCGTTCCAGAAAGAGAGTGACGAGGTCGCCGCCCCGCGCCGCCTGATCTACATCGATGCCAACGACAACGCCGAATTGGATAACGGCGAGTCCTTCGTCGTTGCCGAGGACGATGGCACGTTCGAATTCCGCAACCTGCCCGACGGCACGTACTTCTTGAGGCTGTTCAACGGGACGCAGACACAATTTCAGACCGTACCAATTGAAGCGTCTGTCGACGGAGGCACCCTCTCGGTGGCCAACGCACAGCAGTTGGCGGTCGGCGATGGCATCAGTCTCTCGCTGACAAGCGATTCACTGGTCGTCGGTGACCTGCCGTCGGGAAGCAACGCGACCACCCTTGCCGTCGGCAGCCAGCTGACTCGGATGCAAACGCTTCCGGATGGAACAATATTGGTCGTTGGAGGCAATCCAAGCGGCGAGACGTCATGGGTCGTTGATGCGGAAAACGGCACGGTCACCCCGGTCGATCTCTCAGGCTCGGGTTCTTCGACGCCGTGGTCGGACGTGGCGGTCGACGGCAATGGGCGTGGTGTTTTGATCGAGCAATCGACCGGCAACACATTCGTTCGGGCCATTGATGCGGCTGATCCTTCCCAGGGAATCCAAACCACAACGACGCTCCATTCGGTTCCCCCGGACACTCACGTCTTGACGTCCAACAGCGGTCCACGATCGGTGTTTGCCTGGAACGGAACCCAGGGCTTGCAACTCTCGCTTTGGAGCAACACGACTTCATCGTTCATCTCGACATCCCCGGTGGACGTTTCAGGCACCGTCGACTTGTTGGCGTTCGACGATGCCTCAGGATTGCTGGCGGTCCGAAGCTTCAACGGTGGCGTCAGCGTTCACGATGTTGACGCCGACTTCGCCACACTGCACACGCTTGACAACGTCACCGGTCCGGTCGCGATCGACGGCGCCCGCGATCTACTGCTCGCGATTTCGCCAGCCGAGGCGATATTGAAACTGATCAATCTTCGCAGCGGTGCGCTGATCGCTGATCTCGCCGTCGACTTGTCGAGCATCGGCCAGGTCGCTTCGCTGGCGACTGGAAACTCATCCGATGCACTGGTTGTGCTCGGCGCTGCCGGCGTGACGGAGGTCGCGCTTCGCAAAGCGGCCGCACGTGAAGTCACCATCGCCGATGGCCAGGACGCCGACCCGGTGCTGTTCGGCGTTGCGCTCGACGGAGTCAACACCGCGCCGGCCTACACGAATATCCCGCAATTTGCGACCAACGAAGACACGCCCCTTACCGCCGCGGCACCCGCCGGGTTGACCGAATCGACCGATGCCGAAGGAGACGGGTTCGTGTTGGTTCAGCGCGGCCAGAGCGAGAATGGTTTTTCGATCGCGAGGATCGACGGATCACTGAGCTACACGCCGTCGCCAAACTTCAACGGCACCGACGCGATCAATGTATTGCTTCATGATGGCCGGGATGCCTCGGACGAAGTTCCGCTGAATGTTTTTGTCAGCGCGGTACCGGATTCACCGTCCGGAATCAGTGTGACGTTGGGTCCGACACCCGAGAATCTTGCTCCCGGCCAACCGATCGGTAACATCGAAGTCATCGACGCCGACGGTGCCAACGGTGACCAGCACGAAATCATCTTTCATGATGAACGCTTTGGCATACAGGGAAACCAGATCATCTTCATCGGCGGCGAGATCGACTTCGAGTCGGAATCGTTGATCGAGGTTAGCGTTTCGATCACCGACCCGGTGACAGATGAAACGATCGAAGAAATCTTTGCCGTTTCGGTCGAGAACGTTAACGAACCGATCATTGGAATCACTCCGACCGAAGCCTTTGTGTTCGAGAACGATCCGGGTGTCTTTATCGCGGAAATCCTCGTAGAGGATGTCGATGTCGATCAATCACACAC
>JAHELS010000022.1:22436-47256 GCA_024644085.1 Rhodopirellula sp. | reverse complement strand
TAACGACAGTGCAAAGCGACACTCATCGAGCGTGGAAGATCGGAAATCACCGCACAAGAATGCAACTTATACTAGAATCCAACGTAAACGACATTTGCAGTTCACAGACTCAGGTTCTAACGTCCGCCGGAGGACGTGGAGGTTCAAATCCTCTCCTGCAGCGACCGGGGAGTGTAAGCTGATGCGAACCAGAATTCTTCGCACGGATCGCGGAATTCTTCGCACGGTCCCAGCGTTCTTCGCACTATTCGTGGATCGGTCGGAAGCATCCTCCTGACAACCCGTTTTTGAATCTACATTTGCTGTTCGGTGCGATTCGATTGTCGAAGAATGCTCTGGGTTGGACCGACGTACTGGTAAAAGGATGATTGATGAGAACTCTGTGTCCCCTTCTTCTCGCTCTTCTCGCGAGTGTGACCCTCATCAGCGACTGCTGGGGGCAATCGAAGCAACAGCTGGAGAATTGGTACAAGCGGTTTCCCGCTGCCGACACCGATGGCGACGGCGTGCTTAGCCTCAAGGAAGCAAACGCCTTCCGGACGAAAATGCTTTCGGGGCGCGCGGGTCGAGCCAATCCGCGGCCTTCGGCACGGGGAGCACCGAGACAATTCGAGGTGAACCCCGGTTGGGAATTGCCACGGTTTCCCGATCATGCGGTCAGCTACAAGAGCCCGGATCAGATCAAGGCGATCTATGCCAAGGTCAAGCCGGCCAAGCAACCCATCGTCGTCTCCTATCCCGAACCGGCGGGTCGCAGCCTGCGCGTCGTCGGCACCGGACACAGCTTCATGGCGCCGGGCTACAAAACGCTGCCGTTGATTTGCAAAGCGGCTGGGATTGAACCGATGTTGTATACGCACACCGGTGGCGGCATGACCGGAAGCGCTCGATACAAGTGGGAGCAAGAGAACGGCATCTTTCAATTCGATGGCGCTCCCGTTCCGAAGTTGCTCGCATCAATCTCGAATTCACAGTGGGATGCGATGATGTTTGGGCCGTACTTCAACGACAAGCCCGCTTACTACTCCTGCTGGATCGATTTTTGTTTGCAGCACAATCCCGAAATGAAATTCTATCTTTCGGATGCTTGGCCTCAACTTTATCAACTGGGCGAGAACCCGGAGTCCGAAGCGTTCTTTACCGCCGAGGTTTTCGATCGCATGGGCGCCGAACGACGAGCGATGTCAGACACAACGAGCGACGTTCTCCGCGCCCGATACCCCGGCAAAGTCTTCGTGCTTCCGACCTCCGATGCGATGGTGCTGGCGGCAAAAGCGTACCTTCGTGGCGAATTGCCAGGAATCGAAGGCGTTCACAAGGTGATTGGCAAGCAGGAGCGTTCGTTGTGGAAGGACCAGCTGGGACACATTGGTCCCGGCTTTGAACGTTTGGAAGGGTATGTGTTCTACGCAACGCTGTACGGCGAGTCGCCTGAGCGAATCAAATACGATATTCCGTTTGGTGGTAACCGGGCGTTCCCCAGTCGTGAACTGGACCAGAAGTTTCGCGAGATCGCTTGGCAAGCTGTCATCGGCCATTCGCTCTCCGGCGTGAAAGACGCCGATGGCGACGGCCGGCGCGATGCAGACAAGCCGGTGGCGTCCGAGTCGGCAGAGCGCGAATTGAGTAACAACTGAAGGTTCGGAGTTTGGGTTCCGCTTTTGTCACGACAGTCTTGACGACTCCTGCTACGGTCAGAACCGGAATTCTTGGCTGGACCAGAGCACTAGGTAACAACACCAACAAGGTGTCAACGATTAAAGTCCTTCTCGCGGTTTCATTGGTTTGCGGTTCGGCAATCTCTCACGCGTCGGCCGAACCGACGCACACGCCGACAAAGATGCCGATGGCCAAGGCTGAGTCGGTCGGCATGTCGACCGAAGGATTGAGACGTATCGACGAGTTGATGCAGCAGCACATCGACGCGGGGAGCATCCAGGGCGCGGTCACAGCGGTGGCCCGACGCGGCAAGGTCGTTCACTTTTCGACGCACGGACAAATGGATGTTAAAAAGGGCCGCGAGATGGAGCCCGATTCGATCTTCCGGATGGCTTCCTCGACCAAGCCCGTGCTGGGCGTTGCCGCGATGATGATGATTGAACAGGGACTGTTAAGCCCGAGTGATCCGGTTTCGAAATACATCCCCGAGTTTGCCGATCTGAAAGTTGCGGTCCTGGATGAACCAGTGGACCGGGATGTCAGCCCGGCGTGGATCAACCCCAAGAAAGATGTCCCGAAACATCGTCTTGTACCGGTCGCCACGCCAATGACCATTCATCATCTGCTTACTCACACATCCGGTATCAGAAGCGGCGGGCTCGGCGCGGCAGTCGACCCGGTACCGCGGCGAACCGGCGACGATACGCTTGCCACTTACATCCCCAGGCTCGCGAACGTTCCGCTTGATTTCCAACCGGGGACGCGGTGGAGTTACAGCCCCGGCACCGGGCTCGATGTGGTCGCACGCATCATCGAAATCGCCTCGGAAACTCCCTTCGATGGATTCCTGCGCGAACGAGTCTTCGATCCTTTGGAGATGAACAATTCCTATTTCAACCTGCCAGGCGAAATGGGATCCAAACGCGTTGTGATCGAAGGAAGTAAAGCGTGGGCAAAGTTGAAGGGGTGGGGCGAAACCAAGTACATCTCCGCATCCGGTGGGCTTTCCAGTGCTGCCGAAGATTATCTGCACTTTGAACAGATGCTGCTCAATGGCGGTGAACTTTTTGGGCATCGGCTGCTTCGCCCCACGAGTGTGAAGATGATGAGCGGCAATCAAGTTGGTGACCTCTATTCGGGTCTAACCGGTGGCAAGAAGGGAGCAAAGGGGATGGGTTTCGGGTACACGGTCGCCGTCACCTTGGATCCGAATGCAGCCGTCAACGATCGCGGGAAAGGCGCGTTCGGATGGGGTGGCGCGTTCGGCACGATGTCCTGGAACGATCCCGAAAACGAGTTGGTTGCCGTGATCATGTTGCAACAGCCACACGGCCCCGCGCATAGTGATTTTGGAAAGGCCGTTCGGCAGGCGATCATCAAGTAACGCGGCAACGCTAGCGGTCGGCGCCCATTCATGTGCGTAAGTGCAAGTCACTGCGTACGGCTTGAAGGCGTGGTGGCCATTTCTATCGGCAGACGCTGGCGAAGCGATGAAAAGAAGAGCTACAACGAACTAACGTCGAAGGATCGTTTTCAGGGAATCCATGAACGTGCGACGAGAACTCCTCTTCTCGAGCAGTTTCTCAATTTCTTCGTCTGACATCTCACCGTCCTCGTTTTCGTCGATCATGTTGAACTCAACTTCCTGGTCCAAGTCGACCTCTTCTTCTCGGCCGTCTCGATCCCCATCGGTCGATTTCTCTTTGGAAACCGGGTCTTCGAGGTTGAAGTATTCTTCCGAGGCTTGTGTTCCGCCTTCGTAACGATCGACCCAGGCGGACGGTGGCTGGCTGCGTGGGTAGCACTTCTCTTCCGCGAGACGACCAAGCGGGCCGATTGAATGAAATCGTTCTTCAAAGAAGACGACATTATGGGATTGCAGAATCGTGCCGGTTTGCAGTTCGAGTCGTGCGAGTTCCGTGTTGTACTGCGACAAGGCTTGCGCTTCAGCACTGACCGAGTTTCCCCAGTCGACAATCGCTTGCAGCACGACGATGAATTGTACGATTCCTTCGTTGTACTGAGCGAGTTGTTGCTCGAGATTGGTTCGTGCGGCGACACGGACGGCTCGGAAACGCTCGTATTGGGCGTAGAACTGTTCGATGTTGCGTAGGCTGAGTGCGAGCAGGTGTTGCATGTTGTGCAATCCCTGGTCCAGATTCGCTCGATCCCGCTGGATAATCAGACGACGTTGACGCAGCGCCGCACGCTCGGCACGCAGCCCCAACGGCACAGAAAAATTGACACCGAGCGACCAATCTTCGAAGTCACCCGATCGGCTGCGGACAGGGTTGCCCGACGGAGCGACGCCTTCGAGTCCGTTCCAGCGGTACAGCGCGACACCGTTGAGTTGTGGTCGAGCTTGATTGTCGGCCAGGAGCAAGCGTTGTTGGTCAGCTTCAAGGATCAACTTGAGTTCGATGATGTCGGGACGCTCACGCTGAGCCAAATCGTTGATGGCTGTCCAATCAACTTCGACCAGTTCTTCGAGCATTGGTGTGACGGGCACCGTACGCTCGGCTTCGTATGGCGGCAGTCCAAGGATGTTCAACAAAGCGGCTTGCCGTTGCAACACGTTTGCTTGAGACGTCAACAGACTGGCGCGAAAGTTTTCCAATGCGAGTTGGGTTTGTGCAAGGTCACCGGCGTTCGCATCTCCCGTTTCGATACGCGCGAGAGTTCGATTGTTAGCGAATTCAGCTTGCTTGACCTGCTGGGATCGCGCCCAGAGATCTGTTTTGGCGAAGACGAGCGACCAGTACGCTTCGATCACACCTTGGACTGACTGTTGAACGGCATTCTTGTATTGGAAGTACGATCGTTCGGTCTCAATTCGTGCCAACACGATTGGGACTTCGTTTGCGGTTCTCCCGGCTCCCTGCAGCAACGGTTGTGTGTAGCTGAATTCGGTGACGGTGCGGTCGGCGGGGTTGAGCGGAAGGACTCCCGGTGTGATACGGTTGGAATTGCTGTTGACGCCCAGGTTCGCGGTGCCGCCGAGCAGGTTTCGTTTGGACAGCCCAAAGTCGAGTCCGTAGCCTTCGTTTTGGTTGCCGGTGATGATTGCGTTGGACGGATCAAGCGGATCGAACGCGCTGCCCGGAGTTTCCGTCTGATTCCAAGTATTGTTCAACCTCAGATTGGGATCGAAGGTCGCGCGCTGCTGGTCGATGGCCGTGTTGGAGATTGCGGCGTCGTAGATCGTCCGTCCGCTGGTTGATGCGGTGACGCCGCCAAGAACTCGGACGACTTCGGAATTAACGAGGGAAATGTTGATCGCGTCGTTGAGCGTTAGATAACGATTCGGGAGGTCGAACTGGGGATCGGTCACAGTGGCCGGCCGCGGCGTCTGTGGAACGGGAACCTGAGCGACTTGGCTCGGATGTCGGATGGCGAGGGAACGCTGTTCGGGAAGAATCGATCGCCATGGTTCATCGGCGGTGGCCAATATTGGTATCAGGGCAGCCACAGCCAATAAGCAGCGGGATAGAACGCGGCATTGGGCGAGAGCATCCATATCGTCACGATTCGGACAAATGGACAGGCGCCACCAGATGTTTGACCTTTGCCGTCACCATCTGAACTCACGCTGACGGCGATGGATACAAAAGGTAGGTTTGTGCCGGTGCGGCAAAATATCGGTCCGGCGACTTATTCCCGCCAAGTTCCGATCCAAGCCCTGGAGTTCACGCCGCAATCGGGTCGAATTCCAGCGCTTCCTTTGCCAGCGCGAAGTCTTCCGTGTCCTCGACCACTTCGCCGTCCCGAAGCACGATGATGCGTTTCGCGTTACGAGCGACATTTTGATCGTGGGTGACAAGGATCACCGTGATCTCTTGCTCTTCATTTAACTCACGGAACAACTCGATCACTTCGCGACTGGTCTTCGAGTCGAGGTTTCCGGTAGGTTCGTCACCCATCAGGATTGACGGATGATTGACCAGTGCGCGGGCAATTGCAACCCGCTGTTGCTGACCGCCCGATAATTGGCTGGGGTGGTGATGATATCGGTCGCCCAATCCGACTTTGGTAAGCATTTCCATCGCACGATCCCGTCGCTCTCTCGCTGGGATCTTGTTTCCGTACATCAGCGGTAGTTCGACGTTTTCAAGCGCCGAGGTTCGATTGAGCAGATTGAAATTCTGAAACACGAAACCAAGCTGCTTGTTGCGAATCTTTGCTCGTTGGTCTCGGCTCATCGTGACGACTTCTTCGCCATCGAGCAGATAGCTGCCGTGCGTCGGCCGATCGAGGCAACCGAGCGTATTCATCAGCGTTGATTTTCCGCTGCCGGATGCACCAATCAACGCAATGTATTCTCCCAATTCAATGCTGCGTGTCACTGTGCGCAATGCATGGACCTGTACTTCGCCCAAGTCATAAACTCGGCGGACATCATTGAGTTCGATCAGAGCCACTACTCGTACCTCAATGCATCGATGGGATCGAGCTTGCTGGCTCGCCGCGCCGGGTAGTAGCCGAAGAATACGCCAACCGCCGCGGCGAATCCCATTGCCACGAAAGCGGCGGGGACGGAAACCACCATCGGCCACTCCGTTCCCGGTTTGTAAGCGTTGATAAGCACGGTTGCTCCCATCGAAGCCGCCGTGCCCAGGGCCAATCCGATTGCACCGCCAATGCAAGACAACACGACCGATTCGATCAGGAATTGCCGCAAGATGTCCTTGCCCCTTGCGCCGATCGCCATCCGGATGCCGATCTCTCGTGTCCGCTCGGTAACTGAGACCAGCATGATGTTCATGATGCCAACACCGCCAACGAGCAACGAAATGCCCGCAATCGCCGAAAGCATCAGGGTCAGCGTTCCTGTGATGATGCCGAGTGTCGCAGCGATTTCAGTCGTATCCTGGACGCTGAAATCGGGTTCGTCCGACGGACCGACTTCGTGACGTTCGTGCAATAACGACTCGATTTGTTTCGTCGCCTTGCCCATTTGGTCAGTGCCTCGTGCCGAGACCATGATCATGTGGACGGTGTCCAGCGGTGATCCGTTAATGCGTTTTCGGACGGTTGAGTGTGGCATCAGGACGATGTCGTCCTGATCGTCACCGACCATGTTGGCACCTTTCTTCTTGAGGATGCCGATGACACGAAAAGGCACGTTATTGACGCGAATCATTTCGTCCAGCGGATTGACCGTACGAAACAATTTTGGGATCAGAGTTTGACCAATCACGCAAACCTTCGCATTGGAGTCGATATCGTTCTCGGAAAAAAAGCCGCCGGCGTCGAGTTCCCAATTGCGTACCGTGAGATAGTCGGCGCCGACACCTTGCATCTCTTTCGGATTCCAGTTCTCGTTGCCGTAGATGACTTGGCCGGCGGTGCCAACGATCGGGGAGGACGCGAGTACGGCTGGGCAATCCCTGCCGATCGCTTCCGCGTCCGCTGCGGTCAATGTCGGCGCGCCGGATTGGCGGACACCACCACGGCGAGTTTGGCCCGGCAAGACGAGCACGACATTTGTGCCCAAAGCCTCAAACTCGCCGCTGACCAGCGCGCTCGCCCCTTGCCCAATCGACACGATCGTCGTCACGGCGGCAATTCCGATGACGACGCCAATGATCGTCAACACCGCTCGCATCTTGTTCTTCAACAGCGCTCGCAGAGCAATCCGAACGGTATCGAGAAAGGACATCGGCGCTAGTCCTTCTTTCCAGTTACCAACGCTGCGCCGACATCCAAATTGCCCTCGACCATTTCCGTGAACCGATTCTCGGTCAAGCCGGTTGTGACTTCGACGGCTTTCAGCAAATCGCCGTCAACCATCCATACGTGTCGCTGATGCTTTTTCTTGTTGGCCTCGGCCTTCTCGGTTGCCGTTCGGTTGGCGTTCTCCTCTTCTTCCGCACCGGTTTTCGGTTTCCAGGTCGAGCCATCGATCAGGTGACGATCGGACTCACGCACGTGCTTCACATCATCGGGAAAGAACCGCAAAGCCGCATTGGGAATTTTGGGCACGTCTACCGTCGAATCAACTTCAAAGGAAATGCTCGCCGTCATTCCAGGCAACAGCTTCAAATCCTTATTACTTGCCGCAATCACCACGGGATAAGTCACGACGTTTTGGGTTGACACGCTGCTTACGCGGATTTGCTCAATTTCGCCATCGAAAACTTCGTCCGGGTGAGCGTCCACGGTAAATGTGACTGGCCGATTGTCGAGTTTTGCTTTTTGAATCAGCCCGATGTCGGCTTCGTCAACAGAAGCAAAGACATGCACTTTCTCTCGCAAGTCCGGTGCAACAACAAACAGTTCCGGAGTTTGAAATTGCGCTGCCAGCGTTTGCCCCGGATTGATGAGTCGATTGGTAACAACGCCGTCGACCGGAGCGGTGACTTCACAGTACTTCAGATTTGCTTGTGATGTTTCCAGCGAGGCTTTCGCTTGCAGGATCGAAGATTTGGCAAGTCGGCGTTGGGCTTGCAGCGATTTGACTTCGAATACCAACGCATCCATTTCGCGATCGGACATGAAGTCTTCGTTTTTCGATCGCAGATTCTGGCCGCGAATGTAGTTATTGAGCGACTGCCGCAGCTGTGCTTCCACCCGTTCGAGTTCGGCTTCGCGCGTGGCCAAAGTCGCTTCATCACGATCTACGTTCGCTTTGAACAGCCGCGGGTCGACACGTGCGAGCACGTCGCCTTTCTTGACTTCGTCGTTGAAGTCAACGTTCAATTCCACAATCGGCCCGGACACAAACGAACCAATGGAAACCGACAGCACGGGTTCGATCTTACCCGTCGAGTTGACGTACCGTGTGATATCTCCGGAATCGACTTCTGCGGTGTCCCAGGTGACTCTGTTGCGCGCCTTCCAGTATTCCATCGCAGGCTTGTAGCCCGCCGCCGTGGCTGCTCCGATCACTGCTGCGAGAATTAGAAACTTGATTAAGTAGTTCATCCAAAACCAGAAAGACAGTTTTTCAGCAGAAACGACATGACGAAACCGCACGTCAGGTTCCGTTTCGTACGCTTGTCTCGATACGTTCGGTTAGTATTCGTATCGAATTGGAGCGCGGCGCATCGTCGTCAGTAAATGACGTGATTCACAGGGGCTGGTTCGTCGCTAGCCGGCGCCTTGATCCGTTTACCGGTAAGAATCAGCTGAGTTGGACGTCGAACCCCGCTCCGTGCTGGACCGTGCCTTCGATTTCATCCGTCACCGGCGCGACTTTGCACTGGGATCCAGTGTATTGCCCTGCAGTTCCAACTGCAAATTAAACATCCGGACTTCCATGCGGCATGTTCGGCAACTTTCGAGTCATTCATGCCGTTGAGTACGCCAGGAATTGACCTGTATCAATTTTTGTATCGGACTGTACATCAACGCCCGGGTGATGCTCTGCTGACTTCGGTCGCACAGGATTCATCCGCAGGCCACACGAAACGGTATGAAGCCACTCACGGCACATTGAGTTCCGACAGGTTTTTGAATAGGTCTAACGACTCTGGATTGGCCAGGGCGTCTTTGTTTTTGACCGGTCGGTTGTGGATCACATCCCTTACGGCCAGCTCGACAATCTTGCCGCTGATCGTTCGAGGGATGTCGGCCACCTGCAGGATCTTCCAGGGGACGTGGCGCGGCGTTGTGCTCTCGCGAATCTGTTTCCGGATCTTCTCACGCAGATCGTCGCCGAGAGTCAAGTCCGGCCGCAGCTTGACAAATAACACGACCCGTTCGTCGCCGTCACTCTGCCACGCCGTGACGATGCTCTCGAGAACTTCGTCCAGCTTTTCGACTTGCCGATATATCTCGGCCGTCCCGATCCGCACTCCCCCTGGGTTCAGCACCGCGTCGGATCGTCCGTAGAAAATCATCCCGTCGTGCCGGGTCAATTCGACCCAATCACCATGCCGCCAAACTCCAGGAAAATGCTCGAAGTATGCCGAGCGATATTGGCTGCCGTCGGCGTCGTTGAAAAAGTAGATGGGCATCGACGGAAACGGCGCGGCGCACACCAGTTCGCCTTTCTCGTTTTGGATCGATCGACCGTGGTCGTCATACACCTGGACATCCATGCCCAGGCCGCGGGTTTGCAACTCGCCGCGATACACCGGTCCGATCGGATTGCCCAATGCGAAGCACGAGACGATGTCGGTACCGCCAGAGATTGACGAAAGGCAGACATCGCGTTTCACGTTGCCATAGACATAGTCGAAACTCTCGCCTGGCAACGGCGAACCCGTCGAGAGAATAGTGCGCAGCGCTGACAAGTCATGCGTCCTCGCCGGTTCGAGGTCGGCCTTCTGAATTGCCGCCAGGTACTTCGCACTGGTGCCGAAAACCGTCACGCGTTCCTGTGCGGACATCTTCCACAGCACGTCGGGATCGGGATGAAACGGCGAACCGTCGTATAAAAAGACGGTCGCTCCGACGGCGAGACTCGACACAAGCCAATTCCACATCATCCAACCGCAAGTCGTGAAGTAGAAAATACGATCGTCTCGCTTCAGATCGGTGTGCAGTACCAATTCCTTCAAGTGTTGAAGGAGTGTCCCGCCGGCGCCGTGGACAATGCACTTGGGCACTCCCGTGGTCCCGGATGAATAGAGGATGTAGAGGGGATGCTGAAAGGGAAGCTGCGCGAAGGTCAATTGCTCGGATTGGCCCGGCGCTGGGTTTACGAACTCGTCCAGCGGTATGGCATTTGGGATGTTGTCGAGTGATGCATCACTTTGCAAATAATTCGCAACGACAACTTTCTCGATACTCGGTATCCGCTGCGCGATCTTTCCAACGCGATCGAGCGAATGAAATGTCTTGCCGTTGTACCGATAGCCGTCGGCTGTAAAGAGGATTTTTGGCTCGATCTGACCGAAGCGATCCATCACGCCTTCGAGCCCGAAATCAGGCGAAGTCGACGACCAGATCGCGCCGATGCTGGTCGTGGCCAGCATCGCGACAACCGTTTCAGGCAGATTCGGCATGAAGGCGGCGACACGATCACCGACGGTGATACCCTGCCGACGCAGCGCCGCGGCCGTTCGCGCGACCTGGTCGTACAAGTCTTGGTAGGTCAACGAGCGCTGTCGGCCTTGTTCATTCCAAAACACCAACGCGGCGCGATCATCGCGATAGCGGAGCAGGTTTTCGGCGAAGTTTAGTTTTGCACCCGCGAACCATTCTTTTGCGAACTCAGAAACGGGCGACTGGCGCGGATCGCGAACGACCGTATCCCACTTTCGCGATGCGCGAACCTGACAGAACTCCCATACGGCGGGCCAGAATTCATCCGGTTTCTCGATTGACCACCGATAGAGGCTCCCAAAGTTCGCTATCTCCGGTCGGCGACGTTGTGCCATTTCAATGAACGCCGTCAGATTCGCGCGGGCGACACGCTCGTCACCAGGTTTCCACAGAAGCTCGAAATCTGATGAGTCCACATTTCCCCTTTCATTCGCAAATGGTGACCACGGTCAGGGTTTGCGTGTCAACTCAATCGTAGGGCTTTCAGATGGATCGCCGCCCCGGTTCAGTGTCCATTTCTGTTTGATCTTGTCCGCTGACTCAAATTCAATGGTCAGTGCCGACATGTGCATTTCGTTTTTCTTGATGCCCGATTTTTCTGTGAGCTCAAGTGACACCGAATTCTCCGACGAATCGGTCAGCTTCATGTGAGGCTGGTTGCCCAGCATGCAGTAGTGGGTCATCTCGAGCTTGCCGTCGCGGTCGTGATAGACGGTGACCATTTCCATGGGCGTATCGGGATTGAAAGTTTCGACCACGGCGCTGCCCCCGCCGGTCACGCGATAGACCACCGTGACGGCCTCCGGTCCCTGTCCATGATCCACTTCCCCGGTCCACGTCCCGGCTAATCCCTTGATGAGCTTTAGTTCATCCGATCCTTCGTGCTTGGGCATTTCCTCCGCCAGTGCGTTCGTTGCGAGCAGACAGAGCGATAGTGCGACCATGGTTCTCATCGAAGGTCTCGCGTGTAGAGGTTTCGCGTATTCTATCAGGGCAACGCCGGCCAGGCACTTTTTTGCATCCATGATTTTGCGGATGGGCGTGATCGTAAAGTGGCATGCTTGAACTCGCCAGTCGGAAACTATTTGGCGCGTGCAAGCACGACACCCTACCCGTCGCGAGACGTCTGACGACGACACGCAGCAATTCCATGCGTTGATCGTTGGGTCGTCACCGCCGTTTTTGGCGGAGCTCACCCGCTTATCGGACGCAGCCACGGCGTGTCAGCTTGTTTTGATGGGCAGCGATTCTCGCATTCCAGCGCGCCGGTCCCGCTGGCCAATCGAACCAGCCTGAGGATCGAGGAAAACGGTGTCCGCATCAAAAGAAAATCGAGGATCTGCGATGGACATTCGGATGCGGATCGGCAGCTACAATTGGGAATTGCGTTGTCGCTCAGCAAGCGGTGATGAAACGAGTGTCGCTGACAATTTGGATGATTTGTGACAGACGAAATGCCTCTCGACTCCGATTCGCTTCATCGTCGGCAGGTGCGCTACTTTTACGATTGCCTGGCCGCCCAGACCGACTCGGCTCGGGCGATCAACGTTGTCGATCAAAAAGATGTCGTGCTGGTTCCACTTGCCGCGAGCGAGCAGCGGAAGTTGGGCGAAGCAGGGTCGCTGTCGCTGGGTGATGACGACGCCATCGCACTTGCCCAGCGAGTTGCGTTGGGAGGCGCCCACACAACGTTGTTTCTTGGCGCACTCTTCCTGGTTGGCCGGATTCCCCCGAAAGACAATCGCGCTGAACAACGAATCTGCGCGCCGCTATTGGAAATTCCATTGTCGATCCAGCAACGATCGTCGGACGAAATCACGTTCCGTCCCGATGAGGTTGAATTCACAATCAACTACGGACTGCTGAGCGAACTACTTCGTGGGGACGAAGACGATCTCCAGGATCGATTGGCGGACATTGCCGAGCTCGTTCCGGACTTTCCGATTGACGCATGTGAGTTCGACACTTTTTGGAACGGATTTCGGGTGATCGCGCCCGAAGTCCAGGTTTCCGACCAGGCACCGGTGCCGCGGGACACCACGAAATGGTCGACGCGGATCGCCGATCTGGGGCTGGCATGCGCTGCTGCGGACGAAGGCGTGAATAACGGTTCGGATGGGCTGCGCGTTGTCGACTTTTTCGTTCCAAGGATTCCCAAGGGCGACGCCTTTCAACTGTTGCCGGCCACTTCGATCGTGTTTGGACGGAAAGTCGGGCGCGCCATGTCGGCACTGAGTGAACTGAGGGAAATGGAAGACTTGCCGTTGTCCAAGACGGCGTTTAGCTGCGTTTTTGACCCGGCGAAGGCTGGCGATTGTCCGCTATCGCGTCGCGCCTCAGCCAACGATGTCCAACCACTGTCCTTGACGCCGACGCAGCAGTCGATCGTGGAAAGTTCGCGTTTTGCTCCTCTAACGGTCGTGACCGGGCCACCGGGCACGGGCAAGTCCTACACGATCACGGCAATCGTTCTCGATGCCTTACTGAGGGGAGAATCCGTTTTGGTTGCATCGCAAATGGACAAGGCGGTCGAGGTCGTCGCCGGGAACGTTGAAAGAGTAGCAGGCCCGCTTGCGATCGCTCGATCGGGTGGCCGAGCCGCGCAGCGCGATCTGGCAAAAAAGGTGGCCCGCTTGACCGGTCCGCGGAGCGGTGGGGGCGAGGCGGGATCATCAGACGTTGACGCATGCAACGCGCTTCATGATGAACTAACCAGGCAAGTGCAACAGCTGGAGAAAAATTTCCAGGACGTCATCGAAGCGGAGCGGCGTTGGAGCGAAGCATATCAAGATTGTGCAAGCGCCGAGCCTTTCTTGAAGTTCCCAATTCAGGAGCTTGGACATCGGCGCGTGCGCAAAGCACATAAACTTCACTCCCGTGCCCAACGTAATTGCGATTCCGACGCGGGGACGCTGCGCCGCTTGTGGGCGCGCTGGGACATGTCACGGCTTCGACGCATGTTGGGCATCCCCACCGGATCGGCAGTCAACCCGGATGAGCTGGAGGCATTGCTGCGTTTTTACATGCTGAAATCGGAAATGCGCGAGATTGATCGATCGTTGCGGCAGTCCTTTCCATCCGATTTGACGTGGCAAGAACTCGCATCGGTTGAGCGTCGCCGCCATGAGACCGCGATTGAACTTTTACGATTGATGCGAGATCGGCAAATGCGGATGCTCGTTTCGAACAAACAGTATCGCACCGCGCTGCGGGATCTCGCGACTCTGCTGAGACGTCGAAAACGAAAACTCAAGCAGGAATTGAAAGACAAACTGTCAGCGGATTTGTTGCTCGAGGCTTTCCCCGCCTGGGCCTGCACAAGCCGGTCGCTGTGCGAGATTCTTCCGGCAAACCCCGGAATGTTTGATCTCGTCGTGATCGACGAAGCATCACAATGTGACCTCGCACTGGCATCGGTGGCTTTGATGCGCGGCAGACGTGCGGTCATCGTTGGGGACCCGAACCAACTTCGCCATGTCTGTTTCTTAAGCAGCGCACGCGAGCAAGCTTCGTTGGTGCGTAACGAGTTCACCGCCGCAATGCGGGAGCGATTCAATTATCGGCGAAGCCTTTTCGATGTTGCGGCGGATATGGTTGACCAAAGAAACTTCTTTTTTCTCAGCGAGCACTTTCGTTCTCATCCGCAGATCATCGGATTCTCCAATCAACGGTTCTACGATGAATCATTGCAGGTCATGACGAGCCGGCCTTCGACGAATCCGCAGTCGGCAATTCAGATCGTTCAGGCGAAGGGTAAAAGAGAACCCGATTCCAGCGTTAACCTGGCCGAAGTCGAAGCCGTGTTCGAGGCGGTCAAGGCGATCACGGACCATGAAAACGGTTCCGCGCCGCCATCCATCGGGGTGGTCAGCCCGTTTCGAGATCACGCGGATGCGATCAACGATCGCTTCTTGAGCGAGTATTCTGCCGAGACGATCGCAAAACACTCCCTCGTCGTCGGTACGGCGCATTCACTGCAGGGAGATGAAAAGGATGTGATTATCTTCACAACTTCGATTGATCCGGATTCACACCCGGCATCTCTCCGATTCCTGGAATCACCCAACCTGTTCAATGTTGCCATCACTCGAGCGCGACGAGAATTAATGATCGTGACATCCGTGTCACGCGAGGATTTGCCGACCGGATTGCTGCGTGAGTTTTTGTTCCATGCAGAGAGTGATTGGTGGCCGAAACAATCGATGGAAGATTCGAATTGTCATGTCGAAACGACGATCTGCAACCAGTTGAAGACCGGAGAGCTTGAAACGTGGACCGGGTTCCGGTCCGCCGGAGCAAGGATCAACGTCGTCGCGATGGATGAATGTAAGTCAGTGGCAATTCTTTGTGATCGATATCACGCCGGCGACGAATCTGCGTGGGATCAGCTTGCGAGCCAACGCAGGATCGTCCGAGCCGGCTGGAACGTGATTCGCATTCCGCATCGAACCGTACGTGAAAACCGACCGGCCCTTCTCGAAAAGGTTCTCGAAGCCCTGGCGTGATCGTTCACCGCAGGGTACGCGCTAAGTCATGCGGTGAAAGGATGTTGCCAGGGTTGGCGATATTTGCGGCGCAACAATCCCGTGGCTTCTTCATCGTCGATGACCATGCGTTGTTTCGAATCGTAACGCAACGGTCGGCCGCCAAGTTTCATCGACAAATTCGCGAGAATGCAGCTTGCCGTGGAAATGTGACCTTCTTCGATATCGGCGATCGGACGACTGCGGTTTTTGATGGCAGAGAGAAAGTCAAGCATATGGCGACGCGTCGCGGGTGCCGCATTGAGCTCGATCTCTTTCTCGGTCACATCTTCGGGATACTGTTCACGTTCGAACACGCAATCAAAATGCAGTGTTTCGGCGTTGCTGTCGTGCGGGACGAAATCCGCACGCATGGTGCTTGCCTTCAATGTGCCTTTGTCACCGTAGATGAACAATGCCCAGGGATAGTCAGGATCGGTCGGGCTTCCCCATGTTCGGTGCTGCCACAGAGCGTTGAAGTTGTCAAATTCGAACGTCGCGTTCTGGGTATCGGCAATGTTCGACTTGCCGTCCTTCTGTACGAGGATGCCGCCGTTGGACGTAATCCGATCTGGCCAACCGAGACCGAGCATCCAGCGTGCGGTGTCGAGCATGTGCACGCACATGTCACCCGTGATTCCATTTCCGTACTCCATGAACGTCCGCCACCATCGTTTATGGGGCAGCCCATCGTACGGCCGCATCGGTGCGGGGCCGGTCCACATCTCGTAATCGAGAAAATCCGGCACCGGCTCGACGGGAGGATTGCCGTTGGCACGCATGTGATAGTAACAACACATTTCGACATGGCCGATCGTGCCCAGTAAGCCCGCGTCGACGACCTGCTGCTTCGCATCGATCAAGTGCGGCGTGCTCTTGCGCTGGGTGCCGACTTGCACAACCCGCTGGAGTTTGCGGGCCGCGTCCACCATCGCTTCGCCTTCGAGCACATCAACGCTGATCGGTTTCTGAACGTAAACGTCCGCGCCCGATTCCATTGCGGCGATCGCTTGCAACGCATGCCAATGATCCGGCGTGCCGATGAGGACAATATCGAGGTCCCTTTCCTTGAGCATTTCACGATAATCGACGTAGGTGCGCGGCTTTTCGCCCGACTTCTGCCGTTCGCTGGCGATTTGCACCGCCTCCGCCAGCATGTTCTGGTCGGGATCGCAGATCGAAACCACATCCACCGGAGCGACCTGGATCAGCCGCCAAAGATCACTCTTGCCATACCACCCGGCCCCGATCAAACCGACCCGACTGGGACTGTCGTTTTCGGCGCAATACGCGCGCGATGAAATTGCCGCAGCGCTGGCCGCAGCCGCACTGAGTTGCAAGACTTCTCGCCGCGATATCTTCTGGTTTGTCATCTCGTTCCCCTGATGGTTGAAAGTGATGCTTGCAAGATAACAGCAATCGAGTTGCTCAAGCGATCAAGTTCTCGATGACCTTTCCGCCAAATTGACTCAGTTGCTTGAAACGGCCGGCGTGATAATACGTGAGCTTGTTGTCATCGAGCCCGAGAAGCCGCAACAGAGTGACGTGCAAGTCACGGACGTGGCGGACTTCTTCAACCGCCGTCGTCCCCGTCTCGTCGGTAGCGCCGATGGTGCGGCCGGCGTTACATCCTCCGCCCGCCATCCAAATCGTCATGGCATCTGGATTGTGGTCTCGACCGTAAGCGACGCCGCCGCGCACGCCGTTGTCGGGCGTGCGTCCAAATTCCCCGCACCAAACGATCAGCGTGCTCTCGAGCAGGCCGCGTTGTTTGAGGTCCTTGATCAGCGCCGTAATGGGCTGGTCAACTCCGCGAACCAGGTTTCCGTGTGCACGTTCGATGTAGTCGTGACTGTCCCAGGTGCCGTTGAAAAGCTGGACAAACCGGATGCCTTTCTCGACCATTTTCCGAGCGAGCAGACACTTTCTTCCAAACGCGTCGGTGCGATCATTACCTACCCCATACATCGCGAGTGTTTTTTCCGATTCGTCGGACAGGTCGATGGCGTTGGGAACTTCGGTTTGCATCCGAAATGCCAATTCGTAGCTCTCGAGTCTCGCGGCGAGTTCTTCATGTTGCGGGTGCTGTTCCGAATGCCGCATGTTCATCGACATCAACAAGTCAAGATTCATTCGCTGTCGATGGGTCGTGACACCTTTTGGAGGTGACAGATCGAGGATCGGGGATCCGGTCGGACGCAACGGAGTGCCCTGGTAAAACGCCGGCAAGTATCCATTGCTCCAGTTCGCCGCGCCTCCTTGCGGATAAGAGACCTCTGGCAGCACTACATAGCCGGGTAGATCCTGGTTCTCGCTGCCCAACCCGTAGGTCACCCATGCGCCCAATCCCGGATCGCCGCCGAATCGATTGCCGCAATTCATCTGGTACATCGCGGTAGGATGGTTGACGCTGTCGACCTGGCAACCGCGGAAGAAACAAATGTCATCGGCAACGGCGGAAAGATGTTCCCAGTTGTCAGCCATATCGGCGCCGCTTTCGCCGTGCTTGCCGAATTTAAACGGACTTTGCACGTAATATCGCTTGCCGCTTTCCATCGCCGACTTCTGTTCACCCTCGCGAGTGAACTCTTGGAGGTGCAATTTCTCGAGCGAAGGCTTTGGGTCGAAGGTGTCGATGTGCGACGGACCACCTTCCATCATCAGGAAGATGCAGTTCTTTGCCTTGGCGGGGAAATGTCCCTGTTTCGGAGCAAGAGGATCCGGATTCGCATCAGCCCTCGATTCGCTGGCCATCAACGAAGCAAACGCAATGCTGCCGAGCGAGGTGCCAAGCTGAAAAAAACTTTCGCGGCGATTGATAGGTGGCATGGTGGTTAGCGGTTAGCGGTTAGCGGTTTGGCGGTTGGGGATTGGGTATTGGGTATTGGGTATTGGGGATTTTTAATACACATAAACGAACTCGTTTGAATTCATGATCACGAGGCAAATGTCGCCTAGCGCGCGGATGTGGCGATTGACGTCGACGCTCTGCAGGTCGGGTTCAAATTCTTCGTTCGCAAACAATCGCTCCTCGAACGAGAATCTTTCGCCGGTATTCTCCTCGACGGCCTCCCGTGTGACGCTGAGCATCACGGGCGGACTTGGTCGGGCCTGGGCGGGCAATGCGGATTCCAGTTTCTGCCAATGGTCGAGAAACTGTGTCGTTTCATCCGCCAAAGGTTGGCGGCCCAATGCCAGCTCGAAACACCTGGTGAGCGCGGCCGCATCGCGGCTGTCCACTGGAACAGCGGCGACTTCACGCCATGCGCGATCGGCCAGCGCGAGTCCACGCGAATACGAACTCTCACCGTTGAACAGACTGAAAACCTGTGGAGTCACGGTTGATGTCTCGCGGCGTTCACAGGAAAAATCTGGTGCCGACCAGTTGAACACTTCCAACATGGGGTGCAACACACCACGGATTCTCAGCACATAGATTGATCGCCGATGCCGTTGCTGTGGTTTCGGGTTGGGGACCCAGGCTTCGGCGAACGTTCCCATCACCTGTCGCGGCTGCATGGCGACTTCGATGTTGATCTCCGGCCGACACGGGATGCCGCCGACGCTCGGATTCAACTCTCCCGTAACCGCCAGCATCGAATCTCGCAATTCCTCGGCCGTCAGCCGCCGCGGTCGAAAGACGGCAATTGAGTTTCCGAGTGGATCAAGCTCCGAGAGTTTGTCTGGTTTGGGGTGAGTCGATGAACGCCGGTACGCCTGTGACATCATGATGCGGCGGTGCATTTTCTTGATCGACCAACCGTCCGCGACAAAGGTGGACGCGAGGTAGTCGAGTAATTTCGGATGCGTGGGTCGACCACCGGTCGAACCGAAGTTATTCGGGTTACCTGCGATGGCTTTGCCGAAGTGCCACTGCCAAATCCGGTTGACGATGACCCGCGATGTCAGGGGATTATCAGCATCCGCGATCCACTGGGCCAACGCGGCTCGCCGGCCGCCGAGGCCGGACGGAATCTCGATCGAAACAAGATTGTCGAGAACGCTCAGCGTGCCCGGTGCCACCGGTTCGCCTTTGGCAAAGGGGTCACCTCCGGTTCGAATGCACGTTGCCTCCAACTCTCCCCTGGTAGGATTCCCCGGCACTCTCAGCGGCGCATTGACTCGTACAAGTTTTGGCGTATGCCCGCTGTAAACCGAGTGGGCATAAGGTTGGTAACGATCGAGCGTCCATTTCAAACGTTCGTTGCCCTTGCCGGCAACCCGGTAAGCGCCGTGTTGATGGGGCGTGAATCCGACTAACTTTGGTGGGAATTCGTCTTGTGGAATTCCCTCCGCCACAAAGGCGTTTCGTACGTGATTGAACGGGTCGCGGCGATTCTCCGCTTTTGCTTTTGCGATGGCATCATCCCACCGTTGCTTGTGAGCGGCGACTTTGTCTTTCTCTGCACCCTGTGACTGCTGGAGTTTTTCAGCGAACCATGTCTCAGCGTTGTCCTCCAGGACTTTCTCCATGCACTTACGTGTTTCAGCATGGGCTTGTTGCATGCGACGAAAGAATCGCTTTTCGTCGAAGCCCGAGGTGTTCTCGGTATCAAGAAAATCTGCTTCGCGCTCGGTCAACTGGGTCGTCGCAAAGACCGCCTGGATTCGGTAGTAGTCGCGTGTAGGAATCGGATCGAACTTATGGTCGTGACAGCGCGCACATTGGAGCGAATGACCGAGAAAAGTCTCGCCGACGCTGTTGGTTACATCATCGAGAAATCGCTGGCGAGCCACGCGCTCGACTTCCATTCCCGTTAACTCCCATGGTCCCATGCGAAGGAAGCCGGCTGCGATGACACCTTCGGGATCGTCCGGCATGATCTCATCGCCCGCGATCTGCTCTCGAACAAATTGGTCGTAGGGCTTGTCGTTATTGAACGAGCGAACGACGTAGTCTCGATAGCGCCAAGCATTCCCGCGCTCGTAGTCGTTTGCGAATCCCGATGAATCGGCGTAGCGCACCACGTCGAGCCAGTGCTGAGCCATGCGTTCGCCGTAATGGGGGGAATCCAGCAACCGATCAATGACGTCCTCCATCGCCGCGGCGTCATCACGCTGGTCGGCGAGGAACGCGGCGACCTCGTCCGGCGTCGGCGGCAGACCGGTCAGATCAAATGTGGCCCGCCGTAAAAGTGCACGTCGGGAGGCGGGCGGTGCAACTTTGAGTCCTTCGGGAAGAGCCTCATGAATCAGAATGTCGATGGGGTTCCGATCCGCCGTTTCCCGCGGGGAGAATTCGCTTTCGCGAAGTGGTCGATAGGCCCACAGGCCTGCGGGATCGTACTTTCGATTCGTCCAGTCGGTTGAAAGGCCTCCGGAGGTTGCGATGCTGACCCCGTCTTCGGCGGACCACTGATCGGCGAACTTCTTAAGAATTGAAAGTTGCCGCTGTTTCGACGGCCATTTGGCTCCGGATTTGATCCAATCGCGCAGCGATGCGAGCTGCTGCTGGTCCAGCTTTTCTGCTTCCTTCGGAGGCATCGCCGAAAAAGTTTCTTCACCGCGCGCCGCGGCCAGGTATATCGAGCTTCGTTCGGGCTCGCCCGGAACGATTCCCGGATCTCCGCTGTCACCACCCGCCATTGAAGATTCAAGCGTTCGAAGATCAAAACCGCCTTCGATCTCTTCTGGGTTCGCGCCGTGACAGGCAACGCACTTTTCGCGGATCAGGGGGGCAATTCGCCGCGAGAAAACTACTTCACTTTCGTCGTAGTCGGTCGTCCCTTCATCGGCCGACGCCGGAAGTAAGCATCCGACAGACACCACGAAGGCGAGTATAAATACGTGTCTCTTCATCAGTGGTTTTTCTCAACACATTCGCCATGTGTGCGATCCCGTCGCTGGTCAAAGACTCATTGTATAGCAAAACCTCTCCAGTTCCCCGGATGAGGTTTCCGACCGGAAGTGAGTGATATCCACTTTGGCGAATGACGTCGGGTGGATTGACGCTCGTATCTGGCATGTTATCAACCGCCGCGTTCGTTGAAGCCGACGACGGCAATGAAAGGCCCGAGATGCGACACTGTGATCGAGAAGAGGGTCCGGAACTGTTTCGTGCGAATTCGATTCGCCTGGTTGGGAATCCGGCTTCATGATCAGAAATCTGCTTTTTTCCTCGATTTGCGCGGCGGATTCACTTTAAGATCGCCACATTGACACTGATCCATTCGGTTGATGTTGATAGACGCACTGTGAACGAATCCACCAATCAACGCATCGACGAACTGATTACCCAGGCGAGGGCTGGTGACCAGCATGCTCTCGGTGAACTGCTGGAGTCGTACCGCAAATACCTCGCCTTTTTGGCCCGCTCGCAGTTGCATCATCACATGCGTGGCAAAGCGGATCCGTCGGATTTGGTCCAGGAAGTCGGGCTCGCTGCGCACGGCAACATCGCCGACTTCCGTGGCGAGACTCCGGAGGAATTCGCGGCATGGCTGAGGGGAATCTTGTCGAATGTCCTGGCAATGCAGGTCAGAAAATACCTTGGCACCGGGAAACGAGATCCTCGGCTCGAGCGGGCGCTTGACCAGGGATTGGCGAGTGCATCGGGCTTTCTTCATTCCGAACTCGCAGCCGACATTACCTCCCCGAGCCAACAATTCGCACGCAACGAAGCGTTCCTCCAGTTAGCCGAAGGTCTCGAAGGATTGCCCGAGCACTATCGCCAGGTGATCGTGCTGCGTCATGTCGAGGACCTGCCGTTCGCGGAGGTTGCACGCCAAATGGATCGCACCGTCGATAGCGTCGAAAAACTTTGGGTGCGCGCTCTGGCTCAACTCAAGCAGACAATCGGAGAAGGTCTAGATGGGGATTGAGGATGTGACACGAGACGCGATCGGCAACGATGATTCGAAGAGCGATGATCGCGTGGTCAATGCGGCCAAACAATACATGGCGATGCTTGAGGACGGGACGGCGCCGGCGGCGGAGGAATTTCTGAAGCAGCACGCCGATATCGCGGACCAGTTACGGCCGTCACTCGCTGGTCTCGCGCTCGTTCATCGGGCAGCGGAACCAAAGTCTCCGTCGCGAATCGATGTTCCTGATTCCGATTTCACCGCGAAACCAATCGGTGATTTCCAAATCGTCGGCGAACTTGGACGAGGCGGCATGGGAGTCGTCTACGAAGCGGTACAGCTCTCCCTTGGTCGCCGCGTGGCACTGAAAGTCTTGCCTTTTGCCAGCGGGCTCGACGAAGTTCGTTTGCAGCGATTTCGCAACGAAGCTCACGCGGCCGCAGCTTTGCACCATACAAATATCGTTCCGGTTCATGCCGTGGGCAGCGATCGCGGCGTCCATTTTTACGCGATGCAATTGATCGAAGGGCAAACGCTTGCCGATGTCATCTCGGCGACACGAATCGCCAACGGAAAAGGGGAATCGACTCCATCTCGAACCCTGTCGGCGGCAGACGTGAAAACGCCGGGAAACCAGCCGGCGGAGACCCGGGGGACCAGCGAACAAACGACCGCGCGGATGTCCGATGTCGCGACATTGTCGACCGTTCTGGGCGATAGCCAAGCCGAGCGAACTCGTTATTTTCGCTCGGTCGTCAAAATGGCCCATCAGGCGGCACTCGCGATCGAACATGCGCATCAATACGGCGTGATTCACCGAGACATCAAACCAGCAAACCTGTTGCTCGACCGCGTTGGCAATATCTGGGTGACCGACTTCGGATTGGCTCAGATCCAGCAGGCCGATTCTCAAATGACGCGCACCGGCGATCCGATGGGGACGATGCGGTACATGAGCCCGGAACAGGCAGCTGGGAAACGGGCGGAGTTGGACCATCGCACCGACATTTATTCGCTCGGTGTGACGCTGTACGAACTGCTGACTCTCGAGCCGGCCATCAGGGACGGCAGCTACCGCGAGATGCTGAACCAGGTGGCCGAACACGAGCCGGTTGCACCTCGGAACGTTGATCCGTCCATACCGATTGAACTCGACACGATCGTTTGCAAAGCGATTGCGAAAGTACCATCCGAGCGGTACTCGACGGCACAAGCCTTTGCCGACGATCTCGAGCGTTGGCTTGACGACAAACCGATTGCAGCACGGCCGGCGACCGTTCTCGAGAAACTGGCCAAGTGGCGACGTCGCAACAGCGGTCTGGTTGCTGTTGCCAGCGGAATATTGTTGTTTGCAACGCTCGGGTTACTCGCAACCACCGTGATGATTTGGCAAGAGCAACAGCATACCAAGGACGCGCTCGAGCAAATGGAGGAGGAACGCCGGCAAGCCGAGCATAGTTTTCAGCAAGCTCGCACTGCCGTCGAGACATTCAGCACCTTGAGCGAAAGTGAATTGGCATACCGGCCGGATTTGCAGGATCTGCGTCGTAGTTTTCTGGAAACAACGCTCCAATTCTATCAGGACTTTCTGACCGACCGTGCCGACGATCCCGAGTTGACCAAGGAATTGGAAGCGACGTCGGCAAGTGTCACCAGGATCGTCGAGGAGCTCAAGATTCTGGACAGCATTGCTCCGCTGCGACTGCTCGCCGTCCAAAGCGTCCGAGGAGAACTGGGACTCGAACCGGCGAAGGCCGAGAAGATCGAGGCGGCGGTCGATGAGTTTGACCAGCAACGTCAATCGCTGGCGAATCAATTCGTCGGCGGGCTGACGGCGGAGAATTCCGAAATGACGGAACTGGCGCAGGAGTTCCGCGACTTCATCACCGACGAGCTTTCAGCTGAGCAAATGAATCGACTCCGTCAAATCAAACGCCAGGAGCGATTGCCGTTCACCTTCAAATCATCCGAAGTCGTCGCGGCGCTGGAGTTGACTCGCCAACAACGCGAGGACATCAACCGTATCATCGAAGAAACGCGTCCAAACCGTTTCTCACGGGACGGTCGCGGTGGGCCACCTCGTTTCGGTGGGCCGGGAGGCCCTGGAGATGGAATCGGAGGTGGTCCACGTGGTCCGGGTCCCGGTTCTCGTCCAGAGGGTCCCGGTTCTCGTCCAGAGGGACGCGGTTTTCGTCCAGAGGGACGCGGGCGAGATGGACCTCCCAAAGACGGCTTGGGTGATCATTCCCGACCGAGATTTGACATGGCCCGGTCGCAGGTGACCAAAAATACAGTCAAGCACATCCTGGAAGTATTGACGCCGGCCCAGCGTGCGAAATGGGCCGAGATGATCGGCGAGCCGTTTAAAGGTTGATAAGATCTTCGGGAAGTCATTTGATTTTCCGCGGCGGTTCTGCCCAGGATCGGCAACCATGTTCGCAGCGATTGGTCTTTCTCTCACCTCCTTTCAAAGATACTGCTGATGTTGATTCGAGCCGGCTTGCTTTTCCTGCTACTAAGCAGCGTTTCGTTACCCCTCGCGGTTGCCCAGCCGGGTGGCGAGGACCGTGAACTGCTGGACCAATTCGACGCTGATCAAAACGGTTGGCTCAACAACGAAGAACGCAAGGAGGCTCGCAAGTTCATCAAAGAGAATCCGGCGCCTCGACGTGGCCCCGGTGGTCCCGGCGGTCCCGGTGGTTTCGGCGGCCCCGGATTCGGACCGCCCCCCGGTGGTGATCCGAACGGTCGGGACGGGCGTGGTGATGGGCGCGATCGGCCCGATGGCGATCGGCCTCCCCGCGACTTTGGCGGACCGCCCGGATTCGGTCCGGGCGGGCCGGG
>JAHELS010000022.1:0-22336 GCA_024644085.1 Rhodopirellula sp. | reverse complement strand
TCGTCCTACGGAATGGTGCCGGCCGGCTACAAACGTTCGCTGAACGTATCGATGGACACGGTCGACGATGATCAGCGCTTACTCGGCTACAAGACACTGAATCTTTTAAACGGCAACGGCGATGAATCGATGATGAGCACCGTGCTCTACTCGCACATCGCTCGAAAGCACATGCCCGCGCCCAAAGCAAACTTCGTTCGCGTCGTGATCAATGGCGAAAACTGGGGCGTCTACACCAATGTCCAACAGTTCAACAAGGATTTCCTGAAAGAGAACTACGGCAGCGATAAAGGCGCACGATGGAAAGTCAGCGGATCGCCTCGGGGCGGCGGCGGGCTGGATTATCGTGGCGAAGATCCGGAAAACTACCAGCATCCGTACGAGCAAAAGTCGGGCGGCAAGAAATCGCTGGCCAAGCTGATCGAGTTCTGTCGCGTACTTGACCAGACACCGACCGAGGATCTACCCGCCGCACTGGAACCGATTTGCGACGTCGATGAGTTGTTGTGGTTCCTGGCGCTCGACAACGGATTGATCAATTCGGACGGCTACTGGGTCCGTGCAAGCGATTACAGCATTTTCCTGGACAAGGATGACATCTTTCACTTCATTCCGCACGATATGAACGAAGCGTTCCGCGGCGCACGTGGACCGGGCGGACCGGGTGGACGCGGACGCGGACGCGGTGGTCCCGGTGGACCCGACGGACGTGGTCCTGGCGGACCTGGTGAATCCGGACGAGGCGGTCCGCCTCCAACCTCCGGATCGGCAATGGAACTCGATCCGTTGATTGGCCTCGACGACCCAAGCAAGCCCCTGCGCAGTAAAGTCCTGGCTGTGCCGAAGTACCGAGAGCAGTACCTGCGCAACATGCGAGAGCTTGCCGAGGAGTCACTCGATTGGGATACACTCGGCCCGCTCGTTTCGAAACTTGCGGCTGTGATTGACGAGGCTGTCAAAGCAGAGACTCGAAAGCTGAGCACCTACGAGGCGTTCATTGCTTCGACGTCGTCGACGGCGTCCCAGAGCGACCAAACGGAGACCGGTGGCGGTCGCGGTTCAACGAGCTTGAAAGCCTTTGCCGAGGCACGCCGCGAGTACCTGTTGAAGGTAACGGACAGCAACTGATCCGTTATCTGCTATCACTCTCCAAACGTTTAACTGAATCGGACATTCATGGAGTTTCTGGAAATCCCATTGTTTGACGATGACATCGTCAAATTAGTCGTCCGGTTTGCGATCAACCTTTTCTTCTTGAGCTTGATGGTTGCGTTCGCCATCTACCCGAGTCAACGCGAGCGAGAGTTCGCGTTCACCGCGGTGATGATGAACGTGACCGTCTTCTTCATCTGTTTTACGATGAAGAAACTGGAACTCGATATTGGAATGGCCCTGGGCCTGTTCGCGATTTTCGGAGTGCTGCGGTATCGAACGGACGCAATTCGAGCGAAGGAGATGACGTATCTATTCATCGTGATTGGAATCGCAGTCATCAATTCGCTGTCCAACAAGAACACCAGCTATGCTGAGATTGCGTTGGTCAACTTTGTGATCTTCGCCGCGGCGATGCTCAAGGAAAAAATCGTGGGTAGGGTACCGCCACCCTCAGCCAAGAAAAAGAACGGCAATGGGCAGGCGATTGCAGCGGAAAAACTTGCGAAATATACGTTGGAGTACGACAAGCTCGAGTGGCTCGGTGGCGAGCATCGCAGTGCCCTGTTGGCCGATCTGCGATCACGCACCGGAATGGACATCGTCAGGGTCCAGGTGAAGAACATCAATCTGCCACAGAACGTCGCAACCTTGACGGTCTGGTGCAACGATCCACCGCCGCCGCCCGAAGGGGCACCGTCCTAGGATCGCTGCGCCTGTCGCAAGTTGCTAGCAAGGCATGGTCACACGATGGGCGAGTTGTAGGCCGGACCGAGCTTTGCGAGTTCCGGCGTTTTTCTCGAATCAATGCCGGAACTCGCAAAGCTCGATCCGGCCTACGATGCTGATATTCAATCTTGAATCGGCAATCACGCGACTGAGCCTGTTTGCGCTGCGCACCGGCGCGCCAGTGCGGATTGACCTTGTGTTCAAGGAACGACGAATCGTAATTCTCGTTCATGAAACGTCTGGTCATCGTCCGCGCTCAGCCTGCGCAGTGGCTTGTGGCACTGCTGCTCTCTGCGCTGGGTGGATGCGCGGGTCGCGAGCCATCGGGGACCTTTCCCACGACCTCTCCGCCTCCGATTTCCGAGAGCGGCGAGATGATATTGCCCAGCCGATGGTGGATGACTTTCGAAGATCCAGCGCTGGATCTTCAGATCAACCAGGCACTTGGTGGCAGTTTCACGCTCGCCGGGGCATTGCAACGACTTGAGGCAGCTCGCGCTCTCACGCGGCGAGAAGCGTCGGATTTGAGGCCGGATGTCAATGGCATCGCCGACATCGGTAGCACGTTTGGTCCTGGCAACGATCAGACGACTTATGCATGGGGGCTCGAAGCCGCTTATCAAGTCGACTTGTGGGGCGCGATCGAATCCCGCGTCGATGCTGAGCGACTGCGAGCCGAGGCGACCGAGGCAGATTACTACGCGGTCGCCCTGACGTTGTCGGCTGAGATTGCGAGGACGTGGTATTCGTTGATCGAAGCCCACGCGCAACTGGTGTTGCTCGATGATCAGATTGATACCAACCGAACGGGACAGAAACTACAGGAAGCCCGCTTCGGGTTGGGATTGATCCGCAGCGCCGACGTGTTGCGGCAACGTCAACTGGTCGAATCAACGCTCGAGCAGGTGGCGATCGTCGAAGCGCGAATCGATCTGCTTGAACACCAACTCGCAGTACTGCAAGGGCAGATGCCGCAGATGGCCGGCTTTGATCCGGGATCGGAACTCCCTGGATTGCCACCGATGCCCGTGACCGGTTTGCCGTCGGAATTGCTGCAGCGTCGACCCGACGTTCGCCGCGATTATCTGGCGTTCATCGCAGCCGATCGCGATGTGGCATCGGCCGTCAGCTCTCAATACCCTCGAATCAATTTAACCGGTTCACTGCTGAACATTGCCGAGCGTCCTGAGACGCTGTTTCGTGATTGGTTCGTGTCAATCGGCGGTCAACTTGTGGCTCCGCTGATCGACGGCGGCCAACGTCGGGCGGAGGTCGATCGCACCTCCGCCCTGGTTCGTCAACGCTTCAATGAATATGGCGAAACGATGTTAACCGCATTTCGCGAAGTCGAAGACGCCCTGGCGCGTGAGCGATTTCAACTCCAGCGGCTGGGGCACTTGAAAACCCAGGTCAAGCTTGCCCAACAGTCCTCGGACCAGTTGCGTGAGCAATACCTGATCGGCGACACTGATTACCTCTCCGTATTGACTGCGATCACCGCCCAGCAACGCTTGCAGCGAGAAACCTTGTCCGCCCAATTGGAATTGGTGCTCATCCGGATCTCGCTGTACATCGCGTTGGCAGGCGATTTCGATACCCGTCCGCAAGATTTACAGAAATCGGAACTCACCGTGGAGCTTTTTCCCCTGGAGACCGTCATTGATGAATGACGCGTCACACCCGAAACGCAAGTTGCGATGGCTCCGCGTTGTCGGAAGTATGGTTACATGCGTGGCGATTCTGGCGGGGGCGGCCGCTGCGATCGTGGTGATCAACCAGACCGAGCCAAAGGCAGAACAGATCAACGCCACGCGAAAGTCGGCGGCGTTGGTCGAGACGGTAACCGCTGAACGCGGCACGTTCTCGCCACGCTTGGTGGTACTCGGAAGCGTCAAGCCTGCGCGAGACATTGTTCTGGCCCCGCGCGTGGGCGGCCAGGTGGTCGAGTTGTCGCCAAAACTTGTACCCGGAGGCATGATACGTCAGGGCGAATTGCTGTTGCGCATCGACCCTGACGACTTTGAAAACGCGTTGTCGATCAGCAAGAGTGAATTGGAGCAGGCCCAGGCGTCGTTGGCGATCGAGGAAGGTCGACAAAGTCTCGCCAAGAAAGAGCTTGCGCTGCTTGAGGGTACGATTGATGAAACCAACCGGGCGTTGGTGTTACGAGAGCCGCAAATCGCATCGATTCGTGCCGAGGTCAGCGCGGCCGAAGCCGCGGTCCAACGCGCAAAGTTGGATCTCGATCGGACAAGCGTTCTTGCACCCTTCGATGCACAGATTCTCACCCGGTCGGTCAACGTTGGTTCCCAGGTCTCGCCGGGCGATGAATTGGCCCAGCTCGTCGGCGTCAATGAATATTGGGTCTTCGCGGCCGTTCCGGTCCGCAGCCTGCGATGGGTTCAGTTTCCGGAAACCGATGGCCAGGGCTCCCGCGTGACGCTTCGCAATCCCGACGTATGGCCTACCGGAGTTGAACGAGGGGCGAGTGTTTCAAGGATGGTCGGTGCAGTTGACCAACAGACCCGATTGGCGCGCGTCTTGATCACGGTGCCCGATCCTCTGGGCCAAACATCCGATGTGCCGCCGTTGATTCTCGATTCGCTGGTGGAAACAGAAATCGAAGGTCGCCCCATTGTCGACGTCGTTCGCCTGCGGCGCGAGTTCGTCCACGATCGTGACACGGTTTGGGTGATGACCGACGGCAAGTTACAGATTCGGGAAACCGACGTTGTCTTCCGTGATGCCGAGTACGCCTTCATCCGCGCAGGCTTGGAAAGTGGTGATGAAGTCGTCACTTCGACACTTGCGACCGTGGCCGAGGGCGTGGGCCTTCGGAAAGTTGGTGAGGCCGCTCCGATGGAAAACTCCAGCGAGACAACCGATTGAGCCAGCCTTCCAAATCCCAACGCCGCGGACCAATTGCATGGATGGCACGCAACTCCATTGCGGCGAACCTGTTGATGGTGATCCTGCTCGGTGGCGGGCTATGGTCGGCTGCGGTAATGCAAAAGGAGGTCTTTCCCGAGTTCCAACTTGATATCGTCGAAGTGGAGGTCGGCTATCCCGGAGCCGCGCCGTCGGAAGTCGAGCAGGGGATTTTGCGTCCCGTCGAGGAAGCCGTCCGTGGGGTGGAAGGCATTCGCGAGATCACCAGCGAAGCGAGGGAAGGTCGTGGCGAAGTGCTGATCGAACTCGTCGCGGGTCAGCCGCGGATGAAGGCGCTGCAGGACATCGATCAAGCGGTCAGCCGAATTCGTACGTTCCCCGACCAGATTGAACAGCCGGAGGTTCGTCTGCAAACGCGGCAACGCGAGGTGGTACAGGTTTCGCTTTACGGCCCAATCGACATCTGGGATCTCCGCAAGCTCGCCGAGCAACTACGTGACCAACTGCAATCACATGAACAGATCACGCAAGTCGAACTTCGCAGAGTGCCGGAGTACGTCACGCACGTGGAGATTCCACGACAGAGGTTACGCCAATACGGGTTGACGTTGCCCGACGTTGCCGAGGTCATTCGCACGGCCAGCCAGGATGTTGCGGCCGGGTCGGTGCAAACCAGTGCAGGCGAAATACTGCTCCGTGTGAAAGCCCGCAAGCAGTGGGCCGATGAATTCGCGGCGATCGAGATTGTCGCCGGTCGCGAGGGTCCGTCCGTCTCCCTGGGTGATATCGCGACGATTCGCGACGGATTTGACGACGTTGGTTTTCATTCGCAATTCAGCCAAACGCCATCGGTGGAGTTGGACGTTTTCCGAGTCGGATCGCAATCACCCATCGAGATTGCCCGCGCTGTCGAACAAACGATGCAGGAGTTCGAGAGCGTCATGCCCCCCGGCGTCAATTGGCGGATCGACCGCAACAATGCCGAGGAGTTTCGCCGACGCCTTCACCTGGTTGTTGAAAACGCAGTCATCGCGGTGGGGATCGTCCTGCTGATCCTGGCGATGTTCCTCGAAATCCGCTTGGCTTTCTGGGTCATGATGGGCATGGCGGTTTCGTTCATCGGTGGGCTGCTGCTACTACCCGCGGCCGGGGTTAGCATCAACATGATTTCGCTGTTCGGCTTCCTGGTCGTGCTCGGAATCGTGGTCGACGATGCGGTGGTCGTGGGCGAGAACGTTTACGAACAACGTCAAACCGAAAGCGATCACGAGGTCGCGGCCATTGACGGGACGCGGGAGGTCGCCGGTCCGGTGACGTTCAGTATCTTGACCAACATTGTGGCGTTCGTGCCGTTGATGTTCATTCCGGGTGAAACGGGCAAATTTTGGGCGCCCTTGCCCGTAGTCGTGATCATTGTGCTTTCGCTGTCACTGCTTGAGTCGCTGTTCATCTTGCCGGCGCACCTCGCACACGCCCGAGCCGGCGGAAGGCAAAAACGCGGACTCGGCGCACGATTTCACCAGGGACAACAACGATTCAGCCAGGCGTTCAACCGTTTTGTCCATTTTGCCTTCCGGCCTGTGCTGCACCTTTGCCTTCGGTTTCGGTACATCACCGCTTCCGCGGCGCTGGGGCTGTTCCTCGTCGTCGGTGGTTACGCGAACAGTGCTCACATGGGGATGATTCTGATGCCGGAGGTTTCCGCTGATGAAATCGAAGCGGGAGTACGAATGCCTGTGGGCACCACGCCGGACCAGGCCGCCGAGATCGCCAATGCGGTCACCACAGCCAGCCTGCGAATGTTCGACGAACACGACCTGTACAAAGTTGCTGAGGGAATCAAGACGAACGTGCGGGGTTCCAACTTCATCGATGTCGAAATCGTGATGAAGCCGCCTGACCAACGCGACATGACCGCCAACGAAGTCATCGAACTTTGGAGAGATTCGATCGGGGATCTTCAGGGCGTTAGCCAAGTGACGTTCGAGGCCGAAAGTGGACCCGGTGGATATCGCCAGGACATCAGCGTTGATCTGAGCCACAGAGACATCGCTGTATTGGAAAAAGCGGCCGAGGCGTTCATCGAGCGTGTCAAACGCTTTTCAAACGCTCGTGACGTCAGCGACAACTACAACAAGGGGAAAGCCCAATTCGATTTCCGCCTTCGCCCCGAAGGACGAGCATTGGGGCTGACCGACGAGGAACTCGGTGATCAGTTGCGGGGAGCTTTCTTTGGCTCGTTGGCGCTGCGCCTGCTGCGCGGTACCAACGAAATTGAGGTTCGCGTTAAATTGCCCGAGGATCAGCGCGAGGATATCTATCATCTCGAGGATCTGATCATTCGCACCCCCAGTGGTGCCGAAGTGCCGCTGCTGGATGTTGCTGAAGTAGAAAAAAATGTTGCGTTCTCGTCGATCAACCGGAGGGACGGACGTCGCGTCATCAACGTTTCGATGGACGTCGAACCCAAACGTGCCGTGACGCAGGTAATCGAGGCGTTACGAACCGACGAATTGCCGCGTCTTCGAGAGGACTTTCCCGGCATCACGTGGACATTCGAGGGGAGTGACGCCGAAATGCGCCGAGCCACCGCTTCCCTGTGGGGATCGTTCGGCCTCGCACTCGCGGTGATCTACTCGCTGCTGGCGATCGCTTTCCGTGGTTACATTCAACCGTTGATCGTGCTTGTTGCGATCCCTTTTGGTATCGTCGGTGCGGTCCTGGGCCATATGTTGCTTGGCTACGACCTCTCCCTCGTCAGCCTGATGGGTGTGATCGCACTCTCCGGAGTGGTGATCAACGACTCATTGATCATGATCGACTATGCCAATCGACGGCGAGGCGAAGGATCGGCTTTCGAAGCGATTTCTCAGGCCGGACTGCGCCGATTCCGACCGATCATGTTGACGACTTTGACGACCTTCGGCGGGCTTGTACCGCTGATCTTCGAGGACTCGCTCCAAGCGCAGTACATCATTCCAATGGCCATTTCGCTCGGTTTCGGAATCCTGTTCGCGACGGCGATCATCCTCGTACTGGTGCCGTGTCTCTACCTGATCCTCGAAGACATTCGATTGCTGTTCACGGCCGACACGGACGGCTGAGTCGCCTGTTCCCTTGATCGCTGACCACGCAGGTGCTCTGAAATTGCGCCATCGCGACTGGGTTGATTTCGCGCGTGGAGTTCCGGCTCACCCTGCGAATTGAATTCTTGGAATTATGGATGCTTTCTCGCTTGCTGGCCCAGTGGACACTGCAAGAATTATTCAATGGTCAGTCGTTTGTCACGACGGCCCATGAGCCAAAGAGTGAGTCCCCTTGTTGGGGGTCCATACCACCGAGTTCACACAGATGAAAAGCAGAACCGTTTTTCAAGTCCGCGCATGGTGTTTCTTGCTAGCCCTGTTTGGTTACCAGACAACCGCGCGAGCCGTCGACCCGATACAAAACCGCCAACCATCGGGATCGGTCGTGGCGGACGCAGCCGCACCCGATCGAGGGCAGATGGAGGGTGCCGTTGAGCCGTTCATCGAGCCGCGGCATCCTCACCGTGGCGGATGGTTTCTTGGCGTCTTTGGACGCTACACGACCACCGGTCATTTGTTGACACGGGTGTACCCCAACACGCCGGCTTCACGAGCCGGTTTGGAACCTGGCGACCGCATCGTGACTGTCAACGGTCAACAGATCGGCGAAGTGCTCAATCGACAATACCCGATCGACACGCTGCTTCAGCGGCACGCAACGCGAGACGGATTTGTCCGATTGTTGGTACAGGACCAACGTTCTGGCCGGCTGGTCAACGTCGACGTAAGGTTGACCCGCGGCGAAGTCCACTTTTAATCCTCGTTGCCGCTGAGACTGCGATCCGGAATTGGCGACCCCCAAAGTGAAACTCGCTAAGCATCGGAAACTTGATTCGACGGTCACACTTGGCCTGTCACTCAAACCAAACCCGAGTGCCGGCCCCGCCAGTGACGACGGCCGAGACGACGCTGTGACCGGAGATCCTTCGGCCATCAGCGATCGTTTCGTTCTCGGTCAGTTGCACGCGACCGGGGGAATCGGTCAGGTGTGGCAAGCCCGTGATATCGCGATGAGCCGATTCGTCGCACTCAAGGAATTGCGGCCGGACCTGGCTGGGGACGAGAAAGCGGCCGCACACTTTCGACGCGAAGCCATTATCACCGGCCAACTGGATCACCCGGGCGTTGTGCCGATTTACGAATTGGGTGACCGGTCTGATACGCAGCAGCCGTTTTACACGATGCGATTCGTCCGAGGCCGGATGCTCAGCGAAGCGTCTCGTCTTTATCACGAACGGCGACAACTCGACATTGCCGAACCCCTTGAGCTGATCCAGCTGCTGACTGCCTTTGTTACCGTTTGCAACACGATTGCTTACGCGCATTCGCGCGGCGTGATTCATCGGGACATCAAAGGCGATAACGTGTTGCTCGGAGAATTTGGCGAAGTTGTTGTGGTTGATTGGGGGCTCGCGAAGTTGAATCCAGTGGACGCGGCGAGTGAGCCGACGTCGTGGAGTGCGGTATCGATGGAGGATTTTGCGGTCGAAGTGGTACCGATTGGTGTTGTCGGTACACCGGCCTACATGTCACCGGAGCAGGCTGCAGGCCGGGACGACTTGATGGACCATCGTACCGATGTGTATGGACTCGGCGCGATCTTGTATGAAATTCTGACGGGCGTCCCGCCGTTTGCCGGATCGAAGCTGTCAGATATCGTTCGGAAGATTCAATTCGATCGACCTCGCCCACCGAGCAAAGTTTGCCCAGGAGTCCCCGAAGAGCTGGAACGGATCTGTTTGAGGTCTTTGGAAAAGTCGCCTGAGGATCGGTTTGAATCGGCCAGCGACCTGGCTGATGCGATCCAGTCGTGGCTTGCAGAGTTGGCCGAAGAGCCTTTGAAAAAGATGGCTGCTTCACGGCGTCACGCCCATACCGCGCTAAGAAAGGTGCGCCAGCAGCAACAAGCGCTGATCGACTTGATCCGCTGCCAGACACTCAGTTCACCCACTCTTGAGCAGACTTTTCATCATTTGACCGAAGTCGCCGCAAACACGCTGAAAGTGGAGCGTGTGGGGATTTGGCGCTACAAGCCCGATCACGAGGCCATCGTTTGCGCTGATCTGTACCAGCGCAGCAAGAACAAGCACAGCGATGGAATTGAGCTCACCGCTGCGGCGTACCCTGCCTATTTTCGAGCACTGGCAAACGACGATGTGGTTGTCGCGCATAACGCCCACGCCGATCAGCGAACAAAAGAATTCGATATGGGATATCTGCAAATGTTTGGTATCCAATCAATGCTCGACACGCCCATTCATCTGTATGGCGAACTCGATGGCGTCGTCTGCCTCGAACACGTCGGCCGGCCGCGACACTGGACCGACGAAGAACAGCTATTCGCGATTGCCCTCTCCAATCTGGTTTCGGTGGCGATCGAACGCTGGACACGGCAACATGCAGAATGCTCCGGCGATGCCAGCGTGCAAGCCGCAGGTCCATGAACGCCCCTGAGTTGTGATGAATCTCGATTCTGAATCGGCACGCAAATCACACTTGCTGGCGCTGCGTGCTTGTATATCGCGCATCAAACGCTGCGTGCTCGTGCACGCCGCAGCATAGTCGTAGGTTTCGCTGGTAGATTCTCCCACTTGAGCGGACGCGGGAGTGTGAATTCTGGTTTTTTTTCTTACCGTGTTTTGTAGGTAACACGCTACCGTGAACCGTTTTCGCGCAACATCAATACCAGAGCTGCGTACTCGTACACGCCGCAGCGTAGAGAAATGCAAGCGAGAGCCTGAGTTGCGGCAATGCTCTGGTTCGCGTTTCGCGCTGGTGCCTTCGGCGAGGGCGGTCGGAATCCGCTAAGGTACTGAAGACGTGATTGGCAAGACCTATCGGATCGCCACCGATGGGTGCCGCTCGTAAATCCGCTCGACTCTTAGGCAGGTTGATTCCATGATCCGTGTTTCACTGCGAACTGTTTTTCTGGTGTCGTGGTTGATCTCGGCTGCCGTCGCATGCGTGGCTGCTGAACCGGCCCGACGGTTTTTGTACGTCGCCGAGCCGGGGATTCGCAATTACACCGAGTATGGCGGGCATGGCGTGATCGTGTTCGATATCGAGGACGATTACAGGTTTGTAAAACGAATTCCTTTCGAGGGGCTTGCACCCGATGGGACACCAGCGAACGTCAAAGGGATCTGCGGAAATGCGGCCACCGGCCGGTTGTACGTCAGCACGAAGATTCATTTGATTTGCATCGATCTAAAGACTGAACATGTCCTGTGGGAACGAAAGTACCCCAACGGTTGTGATCGAATGTCGATGTCGCCCGATGGCAAGGTGATCTACCAACCGAGTTTTGAAAAAGACAACTGGTACGTATTGGACGCGGCTACCGGTGACATCATCACTGAGTTGCATCCCAAGTCACGCGCGCACAATACGGTTTTCGGAATCGATGGATCGCGCGTCTATATGGCTGGGCTGGCCTCGCCTCTGTTGAGTATCGCGGACACGAGCACGCACACGATCACGGCGACGTGCGGACCATTCACACACAGCATCCGGCCGTTTACCGTCAACGGCTCACAGACACTGTGTTTTGTGAACGTCAACCAGCTGCTCGGATTCGAAGTGGGGGATCTGAAAACTGGGAAGATGATTCACCGAGTGGAGGTGAAAGGATTCGAGCAGGGACCTGTGAAACGACATGGTTGCCCAAGTCACGGAATCGCGATGACTCCCGACGAGTCCGAGATTTGGGTTACCGATGGTCACAACGAGCACCTTCATGTTTTCGATGCGTCGGTGATGCCGCCGCAGCAGGTCGAAAGCGTCAAGCTGCGCGAACAGCCGGGGTGGATCACATTCAGCATCGACGGAAAGACGTGCTGGTCATCGACCGGAGACGTGATTGATACGAAAACGCGGAAGATCACCCACACGTTGACCGACGAGCAAGGCCGGATGGTAATGAGCGAGAAGCTGTTGGAGGTACAGATGCGCGGTGAAGAGATTGTTGCCGTCGGCGATCAATTTGGCCGTGGAATGAAACCGGCAAATTGACCCATACCGCCGATTTTCACCCGCGGCACTCGGGTGACCAACGCGCATCAGGGGTTTGCCTTTCGCTCCATTGCGTCCGGGTTCACAATAAAGTCGTCGAATTCTTCTCCGCGGATCTGTCGTCGGCCATTTTGCTCGACGGCGGTGCTATCTTGATTGTTCACCCACCTCGCCTACCACAACCGTTGAAGCTTGATTCGACTCATGAACAGAAAACACGTCGCTGATTTGTCCTCGTCACTTCGATTTCTTTCTCTCGCGATTGCATCGCTGATGATTGCGTCGGCTGGCTGCAATCGATCCGGCTCTCAGCCGGCTGCGGGTGCCGGTGGTTCGAGCATCGGCACCGTTGGCAGTTCGCTGGCTGCGGAAGAGGAGGCACGCGTCGACTCTTTACGGCAAATACGTGAACGAGTCGCAGAGAACGAATTCGACGACGCTCACGAGTTGGTAGCGAAACATTTGCAGGACTTCCCCGAAGACCCGCAAGCGATGGCGCTGGGTGCACAAACCTATGCCGCTCGCGACGAACTTGAGACGTCACTGGAATTGATTGACAAGGCGGCTGAGTTGTGGCCCGAGAACCGTCAGGAGCTCCATATCGATGCAGCCGATTTGCTAGGGAAGGCCGACCGGTGGAATGACGCGATTTCGCGATTGGAGGCCGTGCTCGAATCGGAACCGAATTACCACCGGGTTCGTCACACCCTGGTCACAATGCTCAATGCGCGCGGTTTTCGGTTCGACGCAAACGAGCAAGCTCGTGTGCTTTGCCGCAATGGTGGTGGCGCAACCGCTGAGGAGTTGCTGGGATTGATCAACCCGACAAGCGTCATGGTAGCCTTGGAAGAAAAACCTGATCCGATCGTTCCAGCGACGATCGAGAAGCATGGGGTGATGAACGTTGCACGAGCGCTGTTTGACCAGGGCGACGTCAAAGCGGCGCTGGCAACGCTCGAGGCGAGCGATCTGATTGCCGACAACGATCCGTCCGCTATGGCGTTCCACGGCCAGCTGCTGCTGGAATCCGAACAGCCGGATGCGTTCAAGAAATGGCTCGACGCCGCGAAGCCCGCGTTGGAGCGGTACCCGTCCTACTGGATCGCAATGGGGGGTGGGGCGCTCCAGCAGCAGAAGAACGAAGCCGCCGTGAGAATGTTCGCCGAGGCAATTCTGCGTGAACCGGGTGACAGCACGGCGCATGAGAAAATGACGCAGGCATTGGGGGCGGCGGACCAGCAGGATGCCGCTGAGCGGTTTGAAAAACGAAACGAACAACTCGACCAGATCAGTCAATTGACTCAAAAGATTCTTTCGAGTCCGGATCGGTCGACCGAGATGATGACAGAATTGACCAATCTTTTGTCCGATGTTGGCCGGCCGATGGAAGCGTTGGCGTGGAGAGAGATGGCGATGATGCAATTCGGCACGAATTCGCAATCACCGGGTGCTGGCGAAGCCGCGATGTACGAGATGCATGACAAACGTCAGGCATTGCTCAAGCAGGAGCAGCAGCAACCCGAGGAGCTGCGCAAGAAGTTGCTTTGCGATCTGGCACTCGACGAGTTTCCGCTCGATACATCCTGGCTCAGCTCCGAGGGTGAGGCCGAGAGCGAATGACCCTTTGGGTGGCGAGCACGATCGCGATGCGTTGGCTCGACGTGTTTAGATCTCGCCCAGTTCGTCGTCTTCTTCCTCGTGCTCCTCGTCGTATTCCTCATCGAACTCGGGGACCTCGCCTCGTTCGAGCAGGTCTTCCGGTGGCTCCGATCCGTCCTGCGGGATCCATCGGATCGTGGGTCGCGGCGGATCGGACAGCGCGTCCTCGCATTCCATCGCCAGCCAACTCAGGTCACCAGGTCCGTCTGCGGTATCGCCGTCCTCGACCTCTTCGTCGCCACTGAGCATGTAAAGCGAGGCGCTTCTGAGGAACCCTTCGATTTCGCTCGGTTCGAATTTCTCGGAATCGTAGATCGCTTCCAGATCGGGCAGGTCAAACTGTCCATTGCCAACGGTGTCCATCAATGACCAGGTATCGCTGGCGCGGAACAACCTCACGTTGGTCCACATGTCCAAAGGCGGCAATTCGTGGCTCCAGGCGTAATTGAGTCCACGTCTCAGACCGCCATCGTCCCTGAGAACTTCGCCGCCGGGATTGAAGTAACAGATCGCATCAGGCATTTCGAGCACGGCAGCGACCGCGCGAGTCAGAAAATTCATTTCGTCAAGCGGATCGTAGTCCTCCGGAACGAGGGGCGTCTCGTCGTCCTGGTCGCCTGGTTCTTCAAGTCCCAGCACGTAACTGATTAACAGACGAACGTGGGCCTTGTGGTGTTTGATTTCTTCCCCACCTTCGTCCCAGCCCCACGATTGTTCACCGGCACGCTCCAGGCACCCGGGAAAAGCGAGCGGGGCGTACTGGCCAAGCGACCATGCAACGAATCGCTCAGGCGACTCATCGGGGTCGCCCATATCATCAGGCCATTCGATCGCGGCGGGCGTGACCAACAAGTGGCCGTTGACCTCCGGTCGATAGCTGTAGACCAATGTTTGAGGCGAATCGTCGTCCTCCATCGATTCATGCTGTCCGACCAATTCGAACCCGCGCAATTGCTCTTTCAGGTGGTCGATCGAAACAGGCTTGCGCAATAGTACGCACATGCCCTGGGTGAACAGTCCCTTCGCCATTGTCTCCTCGCCATCGGGGGAACCCTCTCAAGGTATCAAGTTTTAGCCCAGTGACTGCTGGTTCACGAGGGGCGGACTTTCTCGACTCTGGTGCAGTCAATCCGTCGGCGAGTTTTCGTCATCGGCTCGACCAGCCGATCATCAAGCCGCGCGTCGGGGCGGCATCACCGGTGGGGCAGATATCTGGTGCCCCGATTCGATCGTTATGTCCGGGCCGTCGAACGAATTAACCGTTGGCCTTTTCCAGGCGAAACCGAGCATCCGGCCGAGTGCTGAACGACGGACCAGTCCCTCATAGGTCAACAGACAAACACCGCTGGTGATCCCAAACGCAAGCGCGGTTTTCACGGCGGGATGCACTCCTTCGAGCACGAACTTCAAATCGATGTGGACGAGCCCAACGACCGGGTGATGCACGAGGTACACCCAAAACGAAGCGGCGGCCAGATATCGGATGCTGTTCGAGATGCGATCAATTCGTGCGGCCATCCCAATGATCGACATCGTGACGAGCAGTGCGCTGAAGGCGGTTAAGGCGGCAAGTGTGAACTGCGCGTAATGAGCGGACTGCGCGTTTTGATTGTCGTCCCCGGAAAGGTACCAGCGCCCGAGAATGACTGCTGCAGCCGTACAGGCGATGGCCGGTGCGGCAAGTCGAGTCGCCCGGGCTTTCAACCATAGCAGCTCACCGTCCCACGCACCGAGCATCGCACCGAATGCAAAAAAGATCCCGCTGTAAACCCACTTACTTGGCAACGGAGCAAACGAATGCTGGAATCCCCAAACCACCTCCGGATGCAAATAAAGAACGAGGATTGCGATCGACAGAAGCACGAACGGAAAGGTCGAAGGTCGTGGGATCCATCGACGAGCACCGGCGAATCGAAATCGTGCCCAGCATGAGACAGTGGTGACCACCGAGGCGGCGACAACGTAGAGAAAGAGGTATTGCAGAAACCACAGGTGACTCAGTCCCCATAGCTCACGGTCCACGGCCGCATCAAATTTCAGACTCCGAAGTTTCACCGGAGCGACGGTCCCATCGGCAACCCAGCCGAGCACCCAACAGTAGAGGTCAAGCGGCAATATTACGATCATCCCGAACAGCAACGGAATCAGCAGTCGTCGAGCGCGCGACTTGACCAGCGCTCGTGTGCCTCGGCGGGCCAGCGTGTTCCACGCAAACATTCCGGCTAGCACGAGGAACAATGGCATGATGAACAGCTCGATCGTCCAGAACCCGATATCGACCAGCGAGCTTGTGCTATCACGTACGGGCCAAACCAACCCCGGCATTGGGTTCTTCAAATAGGGGACACAGCTGTGCAGCAATACCACGCCGAGGGCTGCCAGAGCACGGACGGCGTCGAGTCCGGGAATCGTGGCTCGTGGGCGAGGCGAATCGGCCGTGTGCAGCGGAAGAACGTCCATGATATGCCGCTCATACCAAATGGGTCGCAGCGGGCGAAAGTCCAGACCATGCCCCGTGAAACAGCTGCCTCAGGCACGATTCAAACTCCGAACCAGCGGCCCGGCTACCGATGGCCATCGGGCAAGCGTGGTGCCGACCACAAGGCGGGCCCATGGCCAACGCAGCATGGTGGTAACCGCCCTGCACCGGCGTCGTTTTGCGCTCAATAGATTTTCCAGTTCGCGATCCCAGTGTTCGCTGACCTTCGCAAGGTTGCTGATCGACGCCGCGATCCGATCGGCTGCGGCAATCCCACTTTGCATTCCCCACGTCATTCCTTCGCCGGTAAACGGCTCCACGTACCCGGCAGCGTCGCCAATCATCAGTATCGGTCCGCAGGGGGCCCTTCGCGAGCGACGCAGCGGTGGCGTCGTCAACACAGGCGTACGGTCGCGAAGGTTACTGGGTGGGAACGAGCTCCGTTGCAGAATCGCGTCGATTCGCTGCTGGGGTGTGCCGCGCTCGGTGGCGCGTGATCCCGATACGAGGGCGGCCGCAACGTCGACAAGATCGCTTTCCAGTTTCACCATCCCAACGTATCCGTCGTCATCACAGGCCATGTAGATCACGCCGGGCTCGATCGAATCACTGTGGCCGCAGAACATCGCACCGAATGGCCCGTTGGGCTTCTCATTCCAGCTCGGCGCACTCTGCAGTCCGCTGGCATGCAATCCGCTGGCCACCACCACCGCACCGAATTCGCGTTTCTCGGAAGCGTCACGATTGACGAGCGAGACGATGACACGGCCGGGGCCGACGTCGATGATTCGCGCTTCCCGCGACATGCACACTTCGGCACCGGCATCCTCCGCGGCCGCAAGCATTCTTGTATCGAGGGACTCGCGTGAAATGGCCGTGCCCGGAGGCAAATCCACTTTGACCAGCCGCCCGCCGATGGACGCACGCCATCGATCCGTCGTCACACCGTGCTCAACGACCCAGTCGCGCAGCCCCAGTTGGCCCAGCATTTCAAGTCCAGCGATTGAGATGCAGCATCCGCAGACTTTCGCGCGCGGAAACGTCGTCTTTTCGGCCACCACCACATCGACGCCGCGGTTTCTCAGTCGCAAAGCGCAAGCCGATCCCGATACTCCGCCGCCAATTACCAAAACGGGAGACCGGATCATCTGTTATTCACTGTTTCACCATGGCAAGATCTTACGAGTCACGCGAACGCCGGTACTGCTTCGGCGACGGTTTGTTCCTCCAACATGGCGATGAATCGGCACGGGAATGCCCGCATCACGTGGACAGGCCGCGCTAGTGAGTTCTCGGCAAGTTGTTTGAATTCGTCCATCGTGTAGGCAGCTCGAACACTTGCGGCGGCGTCATTGTGCACGACGTGTGAACGGGTCAGTAGTCGACAGGCAAGATTGACCATGTACAGGTTCAATCGCGAACGATCGAGGTCACAGATCATGATTCCGGTCTCTGTGGCAGCTTGCATCGATTGAAGCAAACGAAACGCCTGATGATCATCGAGATGATGCATGAACAACGAACAAGTGACCATGTCAAACCCGCCCGGAAGCGGCGAGTGAAGGCAATCTTGCTGGAGCGACAACACATCAAGCCCCAACTCACGCGCCGATCGCTGTTGTTGTTCGACCGCCACACCGCTGATGTCCAGCAAGGTCAGTTGCAGATTCAGTCCATCCCGCCGTGCGCGTCTTGCCCATGAAAGGGGAACATCCCCGCCGCCGCTGGCGACATCAAGAATGTTCAACATTCGATTTTCACGAACCATCGCGTGCCGGCGTAGATGCCGGTACATCGTCCCGGCCACACCGCTGGATCGATTCAGTCGCGCCAGCCCCCTGAGCGCACGCTGATGCTCGTCCCTGGGCAAATTCGGGTCATCCATCAACTCGGGTTGTCGATCACGTGGGAACATCATTTCCGATTACTGGCGCAATGCGGTCGATACCAGTTCGCCTGACACGACAATGAACTATGTAGTTTGCGACGGTTGCGGCTGCACCGGCGCCGGCGGTGACGTGCGATAGATCGACCAAAATCCAATGATCGAACAAGCCAGGACGCCGAGACTGACCCATTGGGAAATCGACAAGCTCGTTCCAAATTGGCCCGCCTCGTCGACACGCACCAATTCCAATACGAACCTCAGTACTGCGTAGCCGGCAAATCCGAGCAGCATCACCGTTCCATCGCGGAACCGAAGCGGCGGTATGGCGGCAAGCAACAAACATAGCACAAGCGAACTGGCACTGCTGATCAATTGAGCCGCGTAGACAGGCAACGCCCGGTCCGGTAACTCCGCCGGGCTCCAACGATATCGCTTGCCATCGATCGTCGCGATCACGCCGGTGCGTGCTTCCTCTTCGGGAATCTCCCGCGAAGCGGTCTCAAGCGGCGTCAAGTCGTCGGCGAACGCTTCGAGCCTTGAGCCGACATCGATTCCCGCGCGGTCGGCAAGGCTGTCCTGGCGAACGCTCTTGATCACCCGGGTCTCGGGATCGAACGTGAACCCGAGCAATTCGCCGCTTCGCAGTTGATCATCGTAGACAGGACTGTTGGGAGGAAAATGAAGGGCCGACCAACCGTCTTCACATCGTCCGCCGTAACAGCACCCATTCATCAAGCACCCGATGCGCCCGAAAAAGACACCGAGAAACATGCAGGGAACAATCACGTCGCCAAGCTTCAGTAACGGAACGCGACGCAGCGTCGTGTAGACGACGACTGCCAAAAAACCGCCAATGAAGGATCCGTAGACGACCAAACCGCCTTCGGTGAATTTCAAAACGTTGCCGAGAGTCTCTCCGATTGACTCAGCGTGGAACTGGTCCCGATACTGAATCACAAAAAACAATCTGGCCCCGATGATTCCTCCGAAAAAGACCCACGGCGCGATCGACAAAATGATTTCCGGATCCATTCCGCGGCGTTTGGCCCGGTCTGCCGCCAGTGCAACGGCCGATACGACCCCGACCAACAACAGGACTCCGTAGCCGCGAACCGCCATGCCGATCGGTTCACCGTCGAGGTTCTTCAGCTCGACAATCGGGAGCAAAAAGACAATGACGGCCGCGACGGCGGCCCACATCAAACCCTCGGTTCGTAGCACGTCGGCAACCGAGGGCCGTGATTCGGCCTCGCCGGTTCGCCGTACGAGCACAATGCGAACTACCATCGCGAGAACCAACAGCGCGAGCAGCCAACCGACTCCAAACACGGGAATCCCGGCGATTTCGTGGGGAATCAGTAGCAGGGTTCGCTGCATCAAATGGGTCCGTCTCGACGGTTTTCACACCCACCAGCATTGATCTGGACGGGTTCCTAACGTCTTTTCTACGCTCCGACCACGGAGAGTGTCCAGATCGCTGCGGGTTTCCAGCGATCGGGTCACCGTGAGTTGGCAAATCAGAATCGCACCAGCCGCACGGATCATGAACCACGCAATACAACGCGTCGCCCTCGCTGTTGCCCTCATCTTCGGCTTCGCCGCTGCGCACTCCATCGCGGCGACGTTTCGGGTCACGACCCGGATTTACGAAGGTGCCAGCGTAGAGTCGGCGGCGGTACACGAAATCCTGTTCGACGAAGGGCTGGTTTACGATTTGCCTCAGATCAACAACCGGTTTGTAACCGTCTTCGATGCCGCCCAGAAAAGGGTCACGATACTCGATCGAAAGACGCAAGTTCGCACGACCCTCGGGACCGATCAATTGATTAAGGTCAGCGCCCAGGCTCGCGCGGCCGCGAAGACCCCGGAGCAACAAGAGCGACTCGGGCTGATGGCGAAAATAGAAACAAGCAACCGCGGAGGCTACGTCATCCGGTTCGGCAGCTTCGAGTATTTCACGTCGACACAATCACCCGGCGACACGAGCATGGCCGCGGACTATGGACGTTTTGCCGATCTCGCGGCACGGTTGAACATCGTTCGGCACCTTGGGCCTCCACCGTTCGGGCGAATGACGTTGAACCAGTATGTGATGTCCAAAGGAGAGTTGCCGCTGGAGACCACGTTAACGGTTCGCCGCGGCGAAAACGTCCAACGATTTCGTGCGACTCATGCGTTGGCCGAGCTGACCGACGCGGATCGGAAAAGGATCCACGAAGTTCAAGGAATGCTCATGCTTTATCGCGAAGTCACGCTGAAAGAGTTTCCGAACGAATGATCCAGCGCAACGTGTCGGATTCGCAGGACGCGTTTCCGGTCGACCTCTAGTTCTTGTTCTGCTCGGCGGCTTCGCGACGCTCGATGATGCCTTGGAGTTTCTTGCGTTCGGCTTCACGCGCGTCGTCGGAGATTTCCGCGGGCGTGACAGGACTCATGTCGATCGGATCATCGGCGGATAACTCGCGCATGCGAAGGTTGCGGTACCAGACTGGATCGCCGTGATCCTGGAGGTTCAGGTTGGCGCCACGGGCTTCCAGATCGCCGCCCCGTTGTTTCAACATCTCGACATTGGATTTCCATTTCGGGTCGGCATAGTCGATGTGGACGACTTTCTTTCCGTTGAGCCAGTGTTGTATCACGGTGCCTTTGCACACCACGCGACCGGTATTCCATTCTCCGGGCGGCTTGGTCGCGTCGACTGATGGAGCGACACAGAAATAGAGCGATGCCGCGCTGGTGCGAGGATTCTGGCCGTCGCGATGAAGCTTGTTGTCGAGGATCTGATACTCGTATTGCGTTGGTCGGTAGTAGATGCCGCTGTTGCTGCCCGGAGCGACCTTCCATTGGAAGCGGAGCTCAAAGTCATCGGGCACCTTCGCAGCCGTATAAACGAGGCTTCCGCCGCGATCCTCGCGTGCGATGACGCCGTCATTGACGACCCAGTTGCCCGAGTGTTTCCAGCCATCGAGGTTCTCGCCGTTGAACAGCGATGCAAATCCGGCCTTGCGCTCGTCCGCGGTCAATTCGTTCGGCGACTGGGCGACGGCGGTGCTTGCGATGCAACCGATCGCTACAACGGAAACGATGATCAAACGCATTTTTTATCCTTCGGTAAAGTGTGATTCGTTGTGAAGATTGTAACTGAATCGTCGAAACGCATCGGGTTGGCACCGCTCGACCTGGACGGGGCTGGGACGCCGGGCCAACCATCAATTACCATGCAGGCTGTCCGTTTCGATCTACTCTTCGAAATTCCAACATGAAAATCAAGTGTCCCGGCTGCTCGGCGGTCTTGAATATCCCCGAGTCCGCCGCCGGTAAGGTCGTCAAATGCCCGTGCGGAAAACAGCTCCGCGCGCCAGGCGGACCTGCTGGCGGAGCGAAACCGGCGCCGCAAAAACCGGCGACCGGAAATCCAGGTGCTGCAAAACCGGCCGCGGCAAAACCGGCTGCCGCGAGACCGGCTGCCGCGAGACCGCCCGCACCGGCGCGACCGTCGACCCCTGCCGCCGATGGCTTTGATCCGGCGATGTTCGACGAACTCACCGACCAGGACCTCAAGCCAATGCCGTCGGCGCGCGCCGCGGCGCCGCGTGCTCCCTCCGGCGGCGGAAAACTGATGCAACAGTACGCGCCAACCGGCGGTGGAGGCGGAGGGGGTCAATTTCGTCGCGGCCCAATCGCCTCACCCTGGGTTCGGTTAGGCGCCGCGATCCTGGATGGATTCATCATTGGATTCATCGTTGCACCGATCCTGATCGGGTGCATGTTCGTGTTAACGCCGATTTTTGTTGACACCGCTGCGTTGCAAAACGCTCAGGAGTTGTCGCAGGGCGAGAGGGACGCGTTAGCCGCGCAGGCTGCGGGCGGTATCATGATGGCCTACTTTATTTCGGTGGCCATCTCGTACAGCATCCCGATTGTCATCTATGCGATCATGGTGACCAAGTCGGGACAGACGCCAGGAAAGAAAGTATGTGGCATCCGAATTGTCACCAGCGACACGCAGCAGCTTCCCGGTTTCGTCAAGGGCGTGCTGCTGCGATCCTGGCTGATCAACGTGCTGTATGCGATTCCGATGCTGGCATTGATCGACTATGCAATGATATTTGGCGAGAAACGGCAATGTCTTCATGACCTGCTCGCCGGAACCATCGTGATCGAGTCGTAGTGGTGGAAGCAATGCGGACTGTCGTCGGGGTCGCCGCACTCCTGTTCTATTCGTCAACGGCCGTGGCGATCGATTTTGCTCACGATGTCGCGCCGATCCTGCGCAAGCATTGCGTGAAATGTCATGGCGGTGCTGAGGCCGAGGGCGGGTTCTCGATCAACACTCGGGCGCTCTTTCTCGAAAGCGACGCGGCCAGGCCGGGTTCCTCAGCGGAGTCGCGATTCATCGATCTGATCCGATCGACCGACGATGACGAGAGAATGCCACCCAAG
>JAHELS010000415.1 GCA_024644085.1 Rhodopirellula sp. | reverse complement strand
CCGAGGCGGTGATCATGATCGGCGCCTACAAGCCGTGTGCCGAGTTCATAAGAGTTTCCAAGAAGATCGGAATGAACCCGCTGTTTCTCAACGTCTCATTCGTGGGCAGCAACGCGCTCGCCAAGGAGCTGGGGAGCGATGGGGAAGGGGTGGTGGTCACGCAGGTGGTGCCTTTTCCCGACGACCGATCGATCCCGCTTGTTGACCGATATCACCGGGCGCTGAAGGCGATGAACCTCGAAGCCGAGCCGGGCTTCGTATCGCTGGAAGGTTATATGGTGGGTAGCTTGACGATTCAGGTGTTGGAGACTCTCGGGACGGAAGTGACCCGCGAGCGGTTTCTCACTGCGATGGCCGAGGTCGGAACCTTCGACTTGGGGGGGATCAAATTGACCTATGGCCACGGCGATAATCAGGGCATGGATCGGGTGTTCTTCACGGTGATTCAGGCGGATGGCCGCCTCAAGGCCGTGGAAAAGCTAGGCGATTGATCTAGCAACGAGGCGTAAACGCGGCCTCGGTGGGCAACCCGTCGCGGCCGAACAACCGGTGGATGAACCATGCAGGAAGATGCCCTCAAATCGTCCCCCGATACGCCTGACCGCGAGCCGCATTCAGTCTCATCCTCCGCCGCAGGTCGCGATACGAAACGCCGCTTGCCGTTCGGGATAAAAAGCAAGCTCTTCCTTGCCTTTACCGGAATGGCTGGCTTGACTCTCATCGCGGGCGTGGTCGCGTGGTATGCGTTTCTGGAAGTCGACCGCTCGGTCACCCACATTATCGCCGACAGCGTTCCCGCGATCTCGCTGTCTCGTCGTGTCGCCGAGAAAAGCGCCGAGCTCACTGCCGCCGCGCCGGCGCTCATGGCGAGTTCCGATCCCCAACAACGCGCCGAGGTGCAAAGTAACTTGCAGGAGCGCGCCGCGGAATTGTTGGTGCTGGTGAAGGCATTGGAGTCGGCCGACCACGCGCCAGAATCGATTCTCGCGCTCACTGAAATCCACGCCGAGATCACATCGAGCCTCGACGAGCTGAACGCGTCGGTTGAAGAGCGGCTACGGCTCGAGGCGCTGCGATCTGAGGCGATGGCGGGCTTGAATGCGGCCCACGGTCTGCTCTTGGAAGTGCTGGAGCCGCGGGTCGATGACGCGGTGTTCAACATGGTGATCAGCAGCGAGGACATTACCTCGCGCAGTGCCGAGACGATCACCGCGCTCGTTGACGGGGGCGTGTTCAGGATGAGCCGGCTGCTGCAGATCGCGGCGGAGGCCAATCTGGTCGAGGGGCTCCTGGTTGAGGCGGCTAACGTCAGGGACGCATCCTTGATTCAGCCGATCCGCGAACGGTTTGTCGCCTCCGCGGCCGCAATCGAAAAGAATTTTAGTGATCTGCCGGAATCAGCGGAAAAGTCCGTGCTCAAGGATGCCGTCGCGGCGTTCCTTGCATATGGCGGCGGAAACAACAGCGTCTTCGTGACGCGCCGGCAAGAGCTGCTTGCGGGATCTCCCGGGCGTTTCTCGGGCCGGCACGAAGGAGGAGTGGTCACCGCCTTGAAGCGGGCCCACGAGCGCTTGCAGGAAACCCTGATACCGGTCGTGGACGATGCGACCTTCAATCTGGTGATGGCCAGCGAGGAGGCAACTTCAACAAGCCGGGAAGCGATCACCGAGCTCGTCGAAGTGGGCGTGAGCACTTTACACCGCCTTCTCGCCTTGCGTGGCGAGGCCAATCTCGCGGCCGGTCTCTTGCTGGCGTCGGCGAGTGTCTCCGACGCGAGCCTGCTGCAACCGCTCCGCGAACGGTTCACTGCGACGTTGAGACAGATTGACAATGTGTTCGCAAGTTTGACGGATAGCGACAACGACACACTGCGCGAAGCAGTAACCGACCTTGTGATATTTGGTGCCGGATCCGGCAACGTCTTCGACCTTCGCGACGAGGAACTCCGTTGGCGAGCCGCTGCCGCCGCTTCGCTTGAGACGAGTCATGGCCTTGCCGCGCGACTGCGTGGCGAAGTCGCGCGGTTCGTGGCGGCGGCTGAAACAAGTGGAGACCAAGCGGCCGCAATCGCGAATCAAACCATTCAGCGTGGCAAGTGGCAGCTGATTGTTATCGTGGGTACCAGCATTGCCGGCGCCACGCTAATCATGTTCGTGTACGTGGCGCGGCGGGTGGTGCAACCGCTCGAAGACATGACCACGGCCATGAGTACGCTCGCAGAAGGCGACATTTCGGTTGCGATCCCGGCTCAAGACCGTCGGGACGAGGTCGGCCGTATGGCAACCGCACTCAGGGTTTTCCGTGATACCGCAGTGGAGGTGCAACGGTCTAATCTTCGCGAGATTGCCGAGGCGCGCCGACGTCTGACCGCCGCGATAGAGAGCATTTCCGAAGGTTTTTCATTGTACGACGCCGACGATCATCTGGTTGTGTGCAATACACATTATCGGGAAATGCTTTATCCGGGAATGCAGGACCTCGTGAAGCCGGGCTCCAGCTTTGAAGCGATTGTAAAACAGGCCGCGGATAACGGATTGATCCGTAACGTTACGAGCAGCGAGGATCCGTGGGTCGCCGAGCGACTCGCGCAGCACCTGAGCCCAACCCAACCCCATGAGCAGGAACGCCGGGACGGGAGCTGGATTCGGGTCAGCGAGCGGAAAACGGAAGATGGCGGTATCGTCGCCGTCTACACCAACATTACCGACGACCGACGACGCGAGGCGCAGTTGAGAGCGGCCAAGGACGATGCAGAAAAAGCTTTGGAGGAGTTGCGACTGACTCAAGAGAGCCTGGTCCATGCGGAAAAACTGGCATCGCTCGGGCAGCTGACCGCGGGCATTGCTCACGAAATCAAGAATCCGCTCAACTTCGTCAATAACTTTGCGGAAGTGTCGACGGAGCTGCTCGCGGAGTTGCAAGAGGGGTTGGCATCGGCCCTGGGGTCCCTCGACGATGCGGCTCGCGAGGATGTGCTCGATCTCTTTGCGACGCTCACTGGGAATCTTGCCAAGATCAAAGAGCACGGCACCCGCGCCGACGGCATTGTCAAAAACATGCTGTCCCACGCGCGCGCGGGGCCGAGCACCGCGCAGCCGACCGACCTCAACGGGTTAATTGAAGAGACGCTGAATCTCGCCTATCACGGGATGCGGGCGGAAAATCGGGAATTCAACGTGACGCTCGAGCGTGACCTCGACCCGGCGGTGGGAAGGATTGAGCTGTTTCCCCAAGAAATTACTCGGGTACTGTTGAACCTGATTGGCAACGGGTTCTATGCGGTCAATCAGCGACGGTCAGAAACTGGTGGAGCCGGTTATAAGCCGACGCTGAAGGTTGTGACGCGCAACCTTGGTAGCCAGGTGGAAGTTCGCGTGCGCGATAACGGAACCGGGATCCCGGCGTCGGTGCTGGATAAGATTTTCAATCCGTTCTTCACGACCAAGCCGACGGGCGAGGGCACCGGACTTGGTCTGTCTTT